>NZ_JBICMC010000033.1:0-153830 GCF_043106005.1 Pseudomonas sp. GLN_2
CATGGCCAGCAGCTGGTGGCCTACGTACTGGCCGAAGAGCAGGGCATGGCAGTGGACGCCGCCGAACTGCGCGACAGCCTTCGCGAACAGCTCAAGGGCAGCCTGCCGGACTACATGGTGCCGACGCACATCCTGCAGGTGCAGGCTTGGCCGGTGACGGCCAACGGCAAGCTCGACCGCAAGGCCCTGCCCAAGCCCGACAACAGCGCCCTGCAGCAGGCCTACCGGGCGCCGCAAACCCCGCTCGAGCAGCACGTTGCGGGTATCTGGCAGGAGGTGCTCGGCCTTGAGCGGGTGGGCCTTGGCGACCACTTCTTCGAGCTGGGTGGTCACTCGTTGCTGGCGACCCAGGCGGTATCGCGGATGCGCAAGCTGCCGGGTGTGCAAGTGACTTTGCGTGACCTGTTCGATCACCCGGTGCTGGAGCGCCTGCTGGCAGCGCTCGGCGGCGCTGGCAAGGCTGCGACCGCGCACGGTGTCGAGCTATTGGCCCATGGAGAAAAAGCCACCGCACCGTTGTCGTTGATGCAGCGGCGCTTGTGGGTTGCCGAGCAATTGTCCGGGGGCAGCGCTGCTTACGGCATGCCATTGGCCCTGCGCCTGCAAGGGCCGCTGCAGGTCGAGGTGTTGCGCAACAGCCTGAACGCGCTGGCGCAGCGACATGAAGTGTTGCGTACGGCCTACGTGCAGGACGACGAGGGTGATCCGCTGGCGCTGATTGCCGACCGGATCGAGGTGGATATCGCCCTCGACGACTGGTCCGGGTTCAGCCCGCAGGAGCAGCAACGGTGCATTGCCGAAGCCACCCTGGCCAACGCCAGCACACCGATTGCACTGGAGCATGCGCCGTTGTTGCGCTGCCGTCTGGCACGCCTGGCAGACCAGGAGCATGTGCTGTTCTTCGCCATGCACCACATCATCTCCGATGGCTGGTCGATGGGCGTGCTGGTCCGCGACCTGGTTGAAATCTACCGTCACAGCGCCCCAGGGCAGACCCACCTTCTGGCGCCGTTACCGCTGCAGTATTCAGACTTTGCCTTGTGGCAGCAGGCCCTCGAGCAGGCGGGTGAGCTGCAGCGCCAGGCAAGCTACTGGCAACAGGCCTTGGCGGGCCATACCGGCCGCCTTGAGCTGCCACTGGAACAGCCGCGCAGCGAGCAGGCCTCCCATGCCGGCGGTGCGGTGGACTTCAGCCTGTCGCCAGCATTGACCGATGCGCTTGGCCAGTTCGCGGCCAAGGCCGGGGTGACCCTGTACAGCACGCTGCTGGCAGCGTTCCAGTGGTTGATGCACCAGACCAGCGGTGCCCACGACGTACTGGTCGGGGCCGACACCGCAGGCCGGCAGCACAGCGAACTGGAAGGCCTGATCGGCTTCTTCGTCAATGTATTGCCGCTGCGTTCCAGGGTGAGTGATGGGCTGGCCTTCGGTGACTTCGTGCAGGGCACCCAGCGCACCTTGCTCGCGGCCCTGGAGCATCAGGACCTGCCGTTCGACATGATCGTCGAGGCCCATGGCGCCCCGCGGGTGCGCGGCATGAACCCGCTGGTGCAGGTGCTGTTCGTGATGAACAACCTGCCCGTACGCAGCGAAGCCCTGGCCGATATTACCGTGCAGGCGCTGCCCGCCCCGGCGCTGTATTCGAAGTTCGACATGGCCCTGTTCATCGAACAGGAGGCCGGGCAGCTCAGTGGCAACTGGCAGTTTGCGACAACGCTTTTCAGGCAAGAGCATATCCAGCGACTCGTCAGCACATGGATCGCGATGCTCGAACAGATCGTCAGTGTTCAGGATATGAGGTGGCAAGCGATGAACGTTCCATTACAGGGTGGCGGCCTGGCCGGCAGCACACCGGTAAGCGCCCCGGCCAGCAAGGCCGACAAGCTGGGCAAATTCCTCAAGCGCTCTGCCGGCGCCACTGCAGCTGCACCGCCACGGGCGGCGGTGCGCGAGTCGCTGCTGGTACCAGGCCAGCTGTTCCCGTTGCTCGTCGAGCCTGGCGACGCATCGATCGACCTGATCGAGTGGGTGCGCAACAACCGGCCGCTGGTCGAGCGCAAGCTGGGCGAGCATGCCGGGATCCTGTTCCGCGGCTTTGCCCTGGAGGGTATCCAGGGGTTTGAAGCATTCGCCGAAGCTGTACAGCCGGGGCTTTACGGTCAATACGGTGACCTGCCGAAGAAGGAGGGGGGCAAGAACACCTACCGCTCCACGCCGTACCCGGAAAACAAAATGATCTTGTTCCATAACGAGAGTGCGCACCAGGACAGCTGGCCGCGCAAGCAGATGTTCTATTGCGAGCAGCCTTCGCCGGTCGGCGGTGCCACGCCGGTGGTCGACTGCCGCCTGATGTACGAAAAGCTGCCGCAGGCACTGCGGCAAACCCTCGAGGACAAAGGGCTGCTGTATGTGCGCACGTTCGCCGACAAGCTCGACGTGCCATGGCAGCATTTCTTCCGCACCGATGACCGCGCCGAGGTCGAGGCCCGTTGCCGTGCCGCTGGCATCGAATGGCGCTGGCTGGACAACGACGAGTTGCAGACCCGCACCCGCTGCCCGGCAATCATCACGCACCCGATCACCGGCGCACGCTCGTTCTTCAACCAGGTGCAGCTGCACCACATCTATTGGCTGGAGCCCGATGCACGCGAAGACCTGCTGGCCATGTTCGGCCTGGAGCGCATGCCACGGCATGTGTACTTCGGCGATGGTTCGCCGATCCCCGACCAGGACATGCAACTGATCGGCGAGCTGTATGAAGCCTGTGCCGTGCGGTTCCAATGGCAGAAAGGCGACGTGATCCTGGTCGACAACATGCTGGCGGCGCATGCCCGTGACCCGTACGAGGGGCCGCGCAAGATCGTCGTGGCGATGGGCGACATGTTCGACCGGGCCGCGCTGGAGGCGGCTGCGGCCATGCAGGTGATGGCGACCGAGGAGGCCCAGGGATGAACAGTTACGTAGACCAGGCCGAGGACATCGGTTTAGCCCTGACCGTCGACCAGCAACACTGGCTTGATGCCTTGCCTGCTTGCCCGGACTGGGCACAGGCCGCGACGCTGCTGAAGATCAGCGTTCAGGGCCGGCCGGACCCGGCGCGCCTGAGCCAGGCGCTTGAGCGCTTGGTCGAGCGCCACCCGATATTGGCCGGGCGCCTGGGCACTGCCCCGGGATACCGCGGCATGCGCCAGTTCATCGGCGCCCGGCGGCCAGCCCTGACGCTGGCAGTGCAGGCCGAGGCAGGTGCGCCGGCACTGCTCGAGCCTTGGTTTCAGCAGCGCTTCGAAATCGACCAGCTGCCAGCCGCTCAGGCCTTGCTGGTACCGGCCGCCGATGCCGAGCAGTGGCATCTATGGCTGGGGGTGGCGGGCTATGCCTGCGACGCGGCTGGCATGGCCATGCTGTACCGTGACCTGGCGGCGTTGTATGACACGCCAGCCGTGCCGGACGAAGACCTGCCTGAAGCCTTCGGGCAGTATCTGGAGTGGCGTGCCGAAGTGGCCCAGGATGAGGATGCAGCGGCAGCCCGTGGCTACTGGCAAGGGCACCTGATGCCAACGGAGCAGGGCATGAGCGCGCCTTGGCCAGCCTATCGCCAGGACCAACCAGCGACGCATCAGGCACACCATCAGGTGAATCTGCCGCTGGCCTTGCAGGGGCAGTTGCAACGCCTGGCCGACGCCCGTCAAGCCAGCCTGGGCACGCTGCTGCAGGCGGCCTGGTGGGCCTTGCTGGGCCGGCTTGGCGACAGCAACCGGTTGTTGGGCGCCTGGCAGCACGATGCGCGACAGGATTATGACTACTTCGCGAACAGTGCGGGGGCGTTCAGCAAGTTATTGCCGTTGTGCCTGCAGTGGGCTGACGAAACCCGTTTCGGCGAGCACCTTGCAGCGCTCGGCGCCGCGCTGGAGCAGCATGTGGCGTGGCAGGAGTACTGGGTACCGGAATGGGTGCCCACAGCCGTGCCGACCGTGGCGTTTTCCACTACGCCGGCGCTCGCGCCGCAGGTTGCCGGCGGGCTGTGCTGGCAGGGCGAGCTACTGGCGCCACGCCTGCCGGCGGGCATCGAGCTGCAGCTGCGCATTTGCCCAGCAGCGGGTGCTGACCAACCGATTACCGTGAGCCTGGATTACCTGGCCGGGCGCTACAGTGCCCGCGGCATGCAAGGGCTGCTGGAGCAGTACATTGAATTGCTGCGCAGCATCGTCCAGGCGCCGGACCGCCCGCTGCGGCAGTTGAACCTGCTGGGTGAAGCCGAGCGCCAGCGCCTGCTGTCGATCAACCCCGCGCCGCAACCACTGGCCGCGACATCACTGGCGGCCCAGATCAGCCAGTGGGCAATCGACACCCCCGACGTGCTGGCGCTGGTCGCAGGTGACGCGGGCCTGAGTTACGCCCAACTGGAGTTGGCAGTGCAGCGCCTGGCGCTGGCACTGCAGCAGGCTGGCGTGCAACCCGGGGCGGTGCTGGCACTGGCGCTGCCGCGTTCGCTGGACTGGGTCGTGGCGATGTTGGCCAGTTGGCGTGTCGGCGCGGCCTACCTGGCGCTGGAGCCGCACTGGCCCGTTGCCCGGCAGGTGCGCCTGATGACACAGGCCGGCGCCACGCAGGTGCTGGTCGAACCGGCAGCGGTGGCCAGCCTGCGTGAGCAGGGCATAGAGGCGCTGAGCCTCGACAGCCTGTACCCACTTGCGGCCGACGCTACACAGCTGTACCCGCACGCCGCCAGCGCCAGCGATGCCGCCTATGTCCTGTTCACCTCGGGCTCGACAGGCACCCCCAAAGGCGTGGTGGTCGAGCACCGGCAACTGCTGAACTACACCGCAGGCGTGTGCCACACGCTGGCGCTGGAGGGCTGTCGTCACTTCGCATTCGGCTCGACGGTGTCGGCCGACCTTGGCCATACGACGCTGTTCGCAGCCTTGTATGTGGGTGCGACACTGCACGTGGCCGCCGACGAGGTGATGAAGGATGCTGAACTGTTTGCTGCGTACCTTGAGCAGCAGGCAATCGACTGCCTGAAGATCGTGCCGTCGCACCTGAGCGCGCTGCTGGAGTCGAAGGCACCGGCAGTACCGGCCACCGTCATCCTGGGCGGGGAAGCCCCGAGCGCGGCGTTGCTGCAGCGCCTGTTGCAGATACGTCCGGACTGCAAGCTGTTCAACCATTACGGCCCGACCGAAACCACGGTCGGGGTCATGGTGCACCCGGTTCGGGCGGTACCGACCGGCACCCTCGGGTTGTCGCAGGTGTTGCCCAACAACCAGGTCTATGTGCTGGATCAGCACTTGCAGTTGGCGGTCACCGGCGTGCTGGGCGAACTGTATGTCGGTGGGCAGCAGGTGTGTCGCGGCTACCTGCAAGACGTGCAAAGTGACCCGCCGGCGTTCGTCGAGAGCCCGTTCGTGGCGGGCGAGCGGCTTTACCGCACCGGCGACCTGGCCCGCTATCGCCCGGACGGTGCTATCGAGCTGCAAGGCCGGCGCGACCATCAGGTGAAGATACGCGGCTTCCGCATCGAGCTGGCGGAGATCGAGGCACAGCTGTCGGGTGCACCGCAGGTGGTCGAGGCCGCGGTGTTGTGTGATGGAGAAGCGCTGAGCGCGTATGTCAGCTTGCGCGACGAGGCCACGGCGGCTGCCCTGGACGCGGTCCGCGAGTACCTTGCACGGCAACTGCCGGCGGTGATGCTGCCGCGTACCCTGCAGGCATTGCCGCGGTTGCCGCGCCTGGGCAACGGCAAGCTCGACCGGCAAGCGTTGCGGCAGGTGGGCAATGAACCTGCGGCGGGTCTGCTGGCCCCGCGTGATGCACTGGAAACCGTGATTGCGCAGCGCATGGCGCAACTGCTGGGGCTGGAGCAAGTGGGCATCGAGCAGGACTTTTTTGCACTGGGCGGGCATTCGCTGCTGGTCATCAAGCTGGCGGCAGGTATTCGCAAGTTGCTGCAGTGCGACATCAATCCAGGCGTCATCTTCGACCACGCTACGGTTGCCGCCCTTGCCCAGGCGCTGCGCGAGCGCGAAGCCAACCCTGGCCAGTTGCTCAAGCTGGCCCAGGCCCGTCTGCGGCTCGACAGCATGAGCCCTGAAGAAAAAGCCCGGCTGCTGGAAAAGAGCCGCTGAGCCTCACCACGCCCAGGGGCGGGCAACCCGCCCCTGGGGTCTTTTGCATTGCCTCCCCCGTACTGCCGTGCCGATTGCGTGGAAGGATGCCGGCAAGTTACTAATGCAAAAAATTCTCATTCTGGATTTTTCAGGGTGATGCGTCTTATGTAGGAGCGCGCTGAAAGCCACACGTGACAAGCCGTTTTGACTTGCGTGTCAGGCGTCTGTCGCGGGATCTGCCCGGGGGAGGATGGGCAGCTCGGCCGTTTGGGGGCCGTTGGCGGGCGCGGGACGATTTCATTACACGATATAAATAGAGAAATACCATGCCAGCAGGATTTTTCGAGTTCAAACCATTGGTCAAGGCGCTTTGCATGTCCCGCTCGATCAGCGCCCGCTCATCACGGGCGTTGCTCGGCAAAGGGGTGCTGGGCGCCGCATTGATGCTGCCCATGGCCGCCCAGGTCTGGGCTCAGGGGGTCAACTTCGACATCGCTGCCCAGTCGCTGCCCAACGCCCTGCGTGCGCTTGGCGAGCAGGCCGATGTGCAGTTCATCTACAACGCCTCGGAAATGGCCGACCTGCGTGGCAATGAGGTGCGTGGCAGCTACACCGTCGACGCGGCAGTGGCCAAGCTGTTGCGCGGCTTGCCGGTCAGCTACAGCCTGGAGGGCGATACCCTTACCCTGGTGCGGCGTGAGCGGCCAGCGTCCTCGGCGCTGGAACTGGGCACCACCAGCATCACGGGCAACACGTTGGGCGTGACCACCGAAGGCAGCAACTCGTATACCACCGGTGGTGTCACCATCGGCAAGAGCGAACACAAGCTCAAGGACATTCCGCAGAGCGTGTCGGTGATGACCCGCAAGCGCATGGATGACCAAAACATCACCGACTTGCCGACGCTGTTGGCCAACGCGCCGGGCATGACCTTCGCCAAAAGCCCGGGTACCGGCGGCTTCATCACCTCGCGCGGTTTTGAAATCGATTCGCTGCAGTACGATGGCGTGCCCATGACCCGTGGCATCTACGCGCTGGGCAGCTACCTGACGGAACCGACGGCATTCTATGACCGTGTCGAACTGCTGCGTGGCGGCGCTGCGCTGCTGCAAGGGGCCAACAGCCCCGGTGGCGCGATCAACTTCGTGCGCAAGCGCGGCCAGGCCAAGCCGACAGTCACCCTGACCGCCCAGGCCGGTTCCTGGGACCACTATGCCACCCAGGTTGACGTTGGCGGCCCGCTGAACGAGGCGGGCAACATCCGTGGGCGTGCCGTGGTCGACTACGATACGCGCAACTCGTTCATCGACTATGTGGGCGGCTGGGAGCAGAAGGTCTACGGTGCGCTGGACTTCGACCTGTCTGAAGACACCACCCTCGGTGTCGGCATCAGCGATCGCAAGACGCGTTTCACGCCTATGGTCGCCGGTTTGCCGCGCTTCAGTGACGGCCGGGACGTAGGCTTGTCGCGCTCGACCTTCACCGGCTCCGACTGGAACCGCGGCATGACCGAGCAGCTGGCGTTGTATGTCGACCTCGAGCACCGCTTCAACGACCACTGGAAGTTCAAGACCGCGGCGGTGGCGATCAACGAGCGCAACGAAATGACCTACGCCTACGTGGTAGCGCCGACCGGCCTGGCCAACGATGGGTCTGGGTTGTTCGACTGGCGCTATGCCACTGATTTCAACTCCCACAGCCGTGGCCTGGACATGTTCGTCGATGGCGACTTCAACGGTTTTGGCTTCGACCAGGAAGTGGTCTTCGGCGGTAACTACTCACGCTTCACCAGCGACAACACCATGGCGGTGGTGCGCAGCGCGGGGGCGAACATTTTCGATCTCGACAACCACTTGCCCTTCGAGAACTACGACAGCCTGGCGGCCCGTGGCACGCGTACCGACAGCCAGTACAAGATCGTGCAGAAAGGTATCTACGGTACCTGGCGCGTCAAGCTGACCGACCCGCTGACCTTGATCCTGGGCGGGCGTACCAGCTGGTACTCCTATGATTACGATTCCCAGGTCTATCAGGCCGGTGTCCATCAGTACGACAGCCCGGCTTCCAAAGCCAACAACGGTGTCGTCACCCCTTACGCGGGCCTGGTTTACGAATTGACGCCGCAATGGTCGGCCTACGCCAGCTATGCCGACGTCTTCATCCCGCAGAGTGCCATTGGCGTGGGTGGTTCCACGATCGAGCCGATCACAGGTAGCAACTACGAGTTGGGCTTGAAGGGCGAGCTCAACGACGGCCAGGTCAATACCAGCGTCGCGCTGTTCCGCTATGACCATGAAAACCGCGCGGTGCCGATTCTGAACACCGAATCGTTGTGTGGCGGCTCCAACTGCGCGGCAGCGTCTGGCAAAGTGCGTAGCCAAGGCCTTGAAGCCGAGATCAACGGTGAGGTGCTGCCAGGCCTGCAAGCGTCGGCCAGTTACGTCTACAACACCACCAAGTACCTCAAGGACAACACGTACGAAGACAAGATTTTCTCCACCTGGACACCGAAACACTCGGTGAAGGTGTGGACGGACTACACCCTGCCTGGTGACTTCAGCCGCTTTAGTGTCGGCGGCGGTTTCAACAGCCAGAGCAGCACCGTTGCCTACGACCGCAAGTTCGATTCGCCCGGCTTCACCATCTGGAATGCGCGCCTTGGTTACAAGGTCAGCGACGAAGTCAGCCTGGCGGTCAACTTCAACAACATCTTCGACAAGGTGTACTACATCCCGTCGTATGCTGCGGTCAGTGCCAACAACTACTACGGCGACCCTCGCAACTTCATGTTCTCGGTCAAATACACCCCGCAGTTCTGAACCTGGGGCCACGCAGGCCATCTTGGCGGGTACCCCGCCCAGATGGCCTGCGCCAGATCACAGCTCCCGCGCTACACGAAAGCCCAGGAAGTCGCCACGTACCGTGCGTTCGCGATCATTGCGATTGCCCGAACGCGAGAAGATCGGCGCTTCACCCCAGTCATTCCCGCGCATGTGCGCCGCCTGGCAAAGCCCGCCGTCGGCCTCCATCCAGGCGCTGCCATCGCTGGGCGCGCCGACGTAGTCCTTGTGGTAGCAGTCGGCGACCCATTCATACACGTTACCGTGCATGTCATAGACGCCAAAGGCATTGGGCGGGTAGCTGCCTACCGGTGAGGTGAAGCTGTAGCCGTCCTTGGGGCCGTAGGTATTGGCGTGCTTGCTGATCTGGTAGTCGCCTTCTTCATCGAACGGGAACGGGAACGGCCCGGTGGAGCCGGCCCGTGCCGCGTACTCGCGTTCGGCCTCGCTGAGCATGCGGTAAGTGTGGCCGGTCTTTTTGCTCAGCCACTGCGCATAGGCCTGCACATCGTAGTAATCGACGCACACTGCCGGCTGGCGCGGCCCTTGCGGGTAGCGAGGCTTGCTGGCCTGGCACAGGCGCCCTGGGCGTTTGTCACCGTCCTTGATGACCACGCCGGTTTCCTTGATATAGGCATCCAGCTCGCCGGCGGTGACCTGGAAGCGGCTGATGGCGAAGGGTTTGGCGAAGGTCACGGTATGTTGCGGGCCTTCGTCGGGCTGCTTGCCCGGTTCGTCATCCGGCGTGCCCATGACGAAACTGCCCGCAGGCAGCACGACCATTTCCGGGCAGCCGGCCTTGCAATCCTGGAAGACCTCGCCCGGGGTCTTGCCGGCAGCCTGGGCGAGTAGCGGGCAGGCCGCCATGGCCAGGGCAAGGGCCAGGCCGGTGACGGTGTAGGGGGCGCACTTCATGGCGAACGTTTCCTTTTTGGCAGGTGTGACGGGGTATTCAGGGTGCCGGGCAGCTACGGCCGAACGCCTCGATGAACGAGTCGATCAGGGGCTGCTCCAGCATCATGGTTTCGTGTGGGTAGGGTGAGTGCAGCGAAACGTCCAGCTCACCCCCTGCGCAGAACTGGCGGATGACCTGCTCGGCGGCGTGAATGTGTGCTGCGCTCTTGTGCACCTGCGACCACCAGCAACTGGGCTTGACCCTGAGCGGAGTGAGGGTGAAATCGGCGAAGCTCGCTTCCAGCTGATCGTGGATGTCGAACGCCTGGGCATTCATGATCTGGGCCTTGGCACTGGCCAGCACGCCCTGGACATCGCTGCCAGCGTCAGCCAGGTGCGCCGTGGCCCACTGGTAGAACGCCTTGACGTCCTGAGTAGGGTTGGCGTGCAGCTGCTCGGCGGCGGCCTGTTTGGCCTGCGGGAACAACAGGCCGAACAGCTCGACGGTGTCTTGCAGCTCGCGCTGGCCCGGCGTATCGCTGTGGCGGGCTGGGCGAGGGGTGTGAGGCGGGAACGCGGCGCGGCTTAACTGCGCCTCGGGCAGGGTGCTGTCGACCAGCCCCAGGAATGCGACCTCGCAGCCGGCCTGTTCCAGCTGCCGGGCGATGTCCCAGGCAATGCTGCCGCCCAGGGACCAGCCCATCAGGCGGTAGGGCCCGGACGGTTGTGCCTGGCGGATCTGTGCGGTGTAGTCGGTGATCATCGCTTGCCAGCCTTGCCGTTCGGCCGGCGCCGGGCTGCCGCCCCGGTGCTGCACGCCGTAGACGCAAGCCTGCGGTTCCAGGCACCTGGCCAGCGGCTGATAGCTGAAGACCATGCCGCCGCTGGGGTGGATACAGAACAATGCAGGCAGCGGTGTGGCCGGGCGGTTGAGGGGCACGATGCACGGGCTCGCACAGGCATGCTCACGGCCCAGATGTGCAGCCAGCAGGTCGATGCGGGGGTAGGCGAGCAGGTCCTGGATACGCACTGCCAGGCCCAGTGCCTGCTTGATGCTGGCCAGCAGTTGGATGGCCAGCAACGAGTGGCCACCCAGTTCGAAGAAGTGATCGTCGCGGCTGATACGTTCGACGTTGAGCGCGGTTTGCCACAACGTGGCCAAGGCCTGTTCCAGCGTGCCCTGGGGAGCGTTGTAGGCTTGCTGCAACAGGCTGGCATCGGCCTTGGGCAAGGCCTTGCGGTCGAGCTTGCCGTTGGCTGTCAGCGGCCACCGGTCGAGCAGCAGCAGGTGCGCCGGGACCATGTAGTCCGGCAGCGCTTCCTTCAGCTGTTCGCGCAGCTGCGCGCGCAGCCCGGCCTGCTGCTCCAGCGCTACCTCGGCAGCGGGGATCAGGTAGGCCACCAGCTGCTGGCCGGTCGCGCCTTCCTGGGCCAGCACCAGGGCCTCGCGCACCTGCGGCTGGGCCTGCAGGCGGGCTTCGATTTCCCCCAGCTCGATGCGGAAGCCGCGGATCTTCACCTGGTGGTCGATGCGCCCGGCGTATTCGATCACCCCGTCGGCGTGGTAGCGCGCCAGGTCACCGGTGCGGTACAGGCGCCCGCCAGGGGCACCGAACGGGTCCGGCACGAAGCGCGTGGCGCTCAGGTCGCTGCGCTTGAGGTAGCCGCGCGCCAGGCCGGCGCGGCCCACGTACAGCTCGCCGATGCAGCCTTTGGCTACCGGGTTCAGGTCGCCGTCGAGCACATACCAGGACAGGTCGGGGATTGGCACGCCCATCGGGCTGCTGGCCGCCTTGCCCAGGTCGGCCCGCGACAGCGGCCGGTAGCTGACATGCACGGTGGTTTCGGTGATGCCGTACATGTTCACCAGCTGCGGCTGGCGGTCGCCGAAGCGTTCGAACCACGGTGCCAGGCTGTTGACGTCCAGCGCCTCGCCCCCGAACACCACGCTGCGCAATGCCAGCGGCCGCTGCGGCTCGGCCGTGGTGGCCACCGCCATCAGTTGCTTGAACGCCGACGGGGTCTGGTTCAGCACCGTGACCTGTTCATCGGCCAGCAACTGGTAGAAGGCCTCGGGCGAGCGGCTGGTGTGCTGCGGCACGATCACCAGGCGCCCGCCGTACAGCAGGGCGCCGAAGATTTCCCACACCGAGAAGTCGAAGGCATAGGAGTGGAACAGGCTCCACACGTCGTCGCTGCCGAAGCGGAAGTCCGCGTCGGTGGCCGTGAACAGGCGCAGCACGTTGCGCTGCGGCAGCAGCACGCCCTTGGGCTTGCCGGTGGAACCGGAGGTGTAGATCACGTAGGCGAGGTTGTCCGGGCTGACCGTGACCGGCGAGCAGGCCAGCGGGTCGGCCTGGCTGCTGTCATCGCTGCTTTCCAGGCTGAGCACGCGCACGCCTGCCGGCACTGGCAGGCTGGCCAGCACCTGGGGCTGGGCCAGCAGGCGCTGCAGGCCGCTGTCTTCGATCATGTAGGCCAAACGGTCGGCCGGGTAGGCCGGGTCCAGCGGCACGTAGGCACCGCCAGCCTTGAGGATGGCGAAGATGCCAACGACCATGTCCAGCGAGCGCTCGGCAGCCAGGCCGACCAGCACGTCAGGCCCGACCCCGTCGTCGACCAGGCGCCGGGCCAGGGCGTTGGCACGCTGGTTGAGCTGGGCATAGCTCAGGGCCTGGCCCTCGCAGGTGACGGCGATGGCATCGGGGGTGCGCTGCACCTGGGCCTCGATGCGGCTGTGCAGGGCCTGATCGGCCGGGTGCTCGGCGGGGGCCGGGTTCCACTGGGCGAAGGTGGCCTGCTGCTCCGGCGTGCCCAGCATGTCGAGCTCGCCCAGCCGTTGCTCGGGCCCCCGGGCCATGGCCAGCAGCAGGTTCTGCCAGTGCCGGGCCATGCGTTGCACGGTGCCGTGGCTGAACTGGCTGCAGTCGTATTCCAGGCTGAAGCCAAGGCCATCGGCTGCGTATTCAAGGTCGATGCCGATCAGGCATTTGGCCTGGGCGCTGGCGGTATCGAGGAAGTCCAGCTGCAGTGGGCCCAGGGCCAGCGGGCCGCTGGCAGTCCCGGCCACGCGCCAGTTGAACAGGGCCTGGAACAACTGGGTGGGTAGCACCTGGCCGTTGTGCTGCAGCGTCTCCAGGTACAGCTCCATCGGGTAGTCGCTGTGGCTCAGGGCCGCAATAGATTGCTCGCGCAGGTTTTGCAGCAGGGTCTGCACGGATTGCTGCGGGTCGAGTTCGGCGCGGTAGATCTGGGTGCTGACGAAAAAACCTACCAGCTGCTGGGTTTCGCTGCGGTTGCGCCCGGCGCTGGGCACGCCGAGGGTGAATTGCCGCTGGCCACTGTAGCGGCCCAGCAGCACCTGCCAGGCGGCCAGGGCGATGACGAAGGGTTGCACGCCCTGCTGCCGGCTGAGCTGCAGCAGGGTCTGGAACACCTCGGCGTCCAGTTGCAGGCCATGGTAGCGGGCACTGGTGCCCTCAGGCGGCACGCCAGCGCAGCGCGGGTCGAGGTCACCCGGCAACATCAACGGCTGCAGTTCGTCACCCAGCCGGGTATGCCAGTAGCGGGCAGACGCTTGGCACGCATCGCTTTTCAGGTAAGCCTGGCGTTGCCAGATGGCGTAATCGGCATACTGGATGGCGGGCCGTTGCAGCTTGCAGGCTCCCTGGGCGGCTGCCTGCGAATAGGCGCCCAGCAGGTCCTGCAGCAGGATTGGATTGGACCAGGCGTCTGAAACGATGTGGTGCATGTTCAGCAGCAACACATGCTCGTCACCTTGTACTTTCACCAGCCGGGCCCGGATCAGGGGCGCCTTGCCGAGGTCGAACGGTGCCAGCGCATCCGCTTCGATGAGCCGCTGCAATGCATGAGGGCGTTGCGTGGCGGGCATGGCGGTCAGGTCGTCGCAGGGCATTTCGAGGCGTGCGTCGGCTTCGACGAACTGCTGCGGTATGCCCTCGACCTCGGCGAACCTGCTGCGCAGGATGTCATGGCGGTCGACCACCGCCTGCAAGGCCATGGCCAAGTGCTGGCCATGCAGTTCACCCTTCAGTGACAGTGCCCGTGGCAGGTTGTACGCCGCGCTCTGCGGGTTGAACTGCTGCAGGTACCACAGGCGCTGCTGGGCGAAGGAGAGGGGGGCCGGCCCGGCGCTCTCGCGTGGTGTTATCCGGTCGGGTTCAGGCCGCTCATCCTGGAGGAGGGCGAGCAAGGCGTCGTCCAGCAAGTCTTCAGCGAGCGAGTCGGCATCCAGTGATTCGTGCATGGCGGTCCCTGTGGCAGTCGAGGCGAAGGACAGCAGCATGGGGGCCGGCCTTGCCGGCGAATGGCCGCTGTCCTCTGGAGAGGTGTATGGCCAGTAAACGAGCCGCCGCCCGGCAAATTTACCGGCGGGCGCGTGGCTGACGGGGCGGGTGGGCAGGCCCCGGCCAGGGTTGTAGCCGACCTGGTCGGGGCGAGGGATGCAGCCGGTCAGGCCGGCTGGGCTGCGGTGCGAACCTTGCCGCTGTCCATGTGTACCAGCTGGTCGGCAATATCGAAGTAGCGGTCATCGTGGGAGATGACAATGATGGTCTTGCCCAGGCGCTTGAGGTCCGGCAGCAGCTCTGTGTAGAAGATGCGGCGGAAGGTGGGGTCCTGATCGGCTGCCCACTCGTCGAACACCAGTACCGGGCGCTGCTCCAGCCAGGCGCTGATCAGGGCCAGGCGCTTGCGTTGCCCAGTGGACAGGTCGGTGGTGGTGAAGGCGCCGTCACGTACGCTGACCTTGTGCGCGATCTCCAGGCGTTGCAGGTATTGGGTAGCATCGTCGGGAATCTGCTGGTCGCCCTGGACCACGTCGTCGAACAGGTAGTAGTCGGCGAAAATGGTGGTGAACAGTTGTCGGTAGTCATCCCGGTCAAGCACCGAGACCGGCTGACCATCCAGCAGGATGTCACCACTGTGCGGCGCATACAGGCCAAGCAGCAGCTTGATCAGCGTGGTCTTGCCACAACCGTTCTCGCCGACGATGAACACGATGTCGCCCTGGTTGATCGTGAGGTTCACCGGGCCCAGGCGAAACGGCGTGCTGCCCTCGACGGCCGGAAATGCGTACTGCACATTGCGCAGTTCCAGGCTGTCGATGGTCTGGCGCGGTGCGCCTTGGCCGTCGAGCAGCAGGTTCGGTTCGGGCGAGGAAAACTGCTCTGACAGCTCGGCAATGCGCTGGAATGCCACCTGTGCCTTGCTGACCAGCGGCAGTACGCTGACCAGATGGTCCAGTGGGCCTTTCATGTACAGCAGCACCAGCACGAAGCCGGTCATTGCCGCCTGATCGACGCTTGTCCAGGTGCTCTGCAGGGCCAGGGCCAGGCCGATGACGATGAAGAACAGCGTCGAGCCGAACGTCTTGGCCAGGATGTAGGTGTTGACTGCCTTGATCTGGATGGCGCTGATCCGCTCGCTGATCCCCTGGATGTGTCGGGTGAACATGCGATACCGGCGCGGCCGGTGTATGCGCAGCTCCTTGGCGCCCTGGGCAATGGCGTTGTAATGCTTCTGCAGGTCGTCCTCGGCCTCGCGGGCGCTATTGAACCCCTTGATGCCGCGCGTGCGGGCGATGACCTGGGCGGTGATGCCGGCGCCCAATGCCAGCAGCATCAGCAGGAACAGCGGGCCGGACAATGTTGCCAGGTAGCCCATGCAGCCCAGCGTCACCGTCAGCGAAATGGTCAGGGGGGCGAAGGCGAACGAGAAATCGCTGATGGTATCGATATCGTGGGTCAGCACCGGTATCAGGCGGTGGCTGCGATAGCGCTCGATCTGCTCGATGGGCGCCGAAAGCACTTTTTCGCCCAGCTCCTTGCGCAGTTTGGCAATGATCTTCTGGCCAACGAAGTTGGTGCCCATGTCGGAGAAGATGCTGCTGAGCAAGGTCAGCACGCAGAGGCCGGCAAACAACCACAGCACGGCGTGGGTCAGCCCTGCTTCGCTGTTGAGGGCGCGGTTGATGGTGGCCAGCAGCGTGGTGACGCTGAAGCCGCCGAGGATGCCCAACAGTATGGAAACCAGCACGATGGGCCAGAACGGCTTGAGCAACTGGGCAAGCTCGCGGGTCGCGCTGAGCGGTTTGCGAATCATGGGGAAGTCTTCTCCAGGCGGATCAAAGGACGTGGTCATCAAAGAAGGCTTCACGCTCCAGACGCAGCAGAGCGGCTTTCTTGTGGGCCAGTTGAATGTCCTTCAGGTGGCCGAACCCCTGGGACTTGAGGAAGTCGATCTGGCGCGTATGGTCGATGCGCGGCTCGCCGAGGATGCGCTGGGTGCGTGGGTCATCGAGGAACATGTAATGCATCAGCGAGCGGAACCAGCCGCGCAGTTTGCCGATGCCCTGGTGCTTGGGCTCGCCGATCACCACGTGCCAGCCACGGTCGTAGTCGGCGACGTCGTAGTAGGGGGCGATGCGGTCTTCCTTGCACCAGTACACCTCGAAGTAGGCGAAGGGTTCGTCATCGAAGCAGCCGATCAGCGGGTGTACGCGCGGGTCGTCGAGCATTTCGCGAATGTATTGCGCATGTTCTTCCGGGGTGCCGGTCTGCTCCCAGAAGAACGCGACTTGCTCCAGGTTCATCCAGCGGTTGAAGGCTGCAAGGTCCTTCACCGGGTCGATGGTGCGCAGTGAAAAGGTGGCGTTCAGCTTCGGCAGATGGCGTCGATAGACTTCGCCCGCCGGTTTGGGCGGGCGTTGCGGGTGGCGTTTCTCGCCGCTGAAGCAATAACGCGGGGCCGTGTGCACGCTGGCCGGCTCGCGAAGCCATGGCAGGGGTTGCTGCCAGAAGGTCTGGCGGGTACAGCGCAGGGCAAGCCTGCCTTGGTCGTCGACCTGCCAGTGATCGAAAATGCCTTCGCGTACCGCACGCACGGCAAATTCCCGGTCGCCAGGGACCTGCACATTCACCTCGTTGCATTGTTTGCGGTGGCAGAAACGGGTCGCCAGCACTGCCAGCATCGCGCTGGCCGGAAATGCTGGCGGAAGTTGCTCGAAGACGATGCGGTTGTCGACCTCCCGGTAGGGGATGGCGGCGCTGCTGTCGAGGCGCAGGCTACCGCTCTCTGGCGTTTCATCCTGGGCACTGGCTTTGCGGCCATCGGCCAGGATCAGACTGAAAGAGGGTGCGTTCATAGGGCTTCCTGTGAGGGGGCGAGTGCGACTTGTCGGGTGCTGTCCATGGATAAAGACGAACCGCACCTGCCGATGTTTAAGCGCCAGGTGCGGCACCCGGTTCAGCGCCAGCGACCTGCCAGCCGCCGCCCAGGGCCTTGTACAGGGCGATGCTGCCCATGACCCGCTTGAGGCGCAGTTGCACATCCTCGTCCTGAGCCTGGTACAGGGTGCGTTGCGTTTGCAGGACGGTCAGCAGGTCCTCGGCGCCCGCCTGGTAGCGGCTTTCGGCGATGTCGAAGGCTTTGCGCGCCTGTTGCAGTTCGATCGCCTGCCAATGCAGTTGCCGGTCGATGCCGTCCAGGGTATTGAGGGCCTTTTCCACATCGCCGAAACCGGCCAGGATGGCGCCGCGGTAGTTCTGCAGCAGTTCCTCCTGGCTTGCTACCGCCTTGTCGCGTTCAGCGCGCAGGCGGCCGTTGTTGAACACCGGCGTGACCAGGCCTGCGGCGAGGCTGGTGAAGGGGTTGCGCAAGACGTCCGGGAAGTGATCGGCGCCGCTGCCGACGATCAGCGTCAGGTTGAGTTTGGGCAGCATCGCCGCGCGGGCTACGCGCACATTGGCCTGAGCCGCCGCCAGCTTGGCCTCGGCATTGGCGATGTCCGGCCGACGGCTGATCAGTTCGCTGGGCAGGCCCGCATCGATCGAGGGCCAGTTGAGCTGTTCAAAGCGCGTGTTGTCCAGTTGCAGGTCCTGCACCGGCTGCCCGACCAGGGTCGCCAGGGTGATCAGGGCCTCCCGGGCCTGTTGCTGGTAAAGCGGGCGTTGCCGTTGCTGGGTGGCGACCAGGCTTTGTTGCTGGGCCAGTTCCAGTGCCGTGGCCGAGCCTGCATCGAAGCGGGTTTGCACCAGTTGCAGGACACGCTCGGCATTGGCCAGGTTAAGGTCGGCAATCCGCCCCTGCTGCTGGAAGGCCAGCGCCTGCATGTAGCTGTCGGCAACCTTGCCGAGCAAGGTCAGTTCAACGGTCGCGCGGTCGAACTCACTGGCTTGCAGGCCGTGCAGGGCACTCTCGCGGGCTGCCGCGTTGCCGCCCCAGAAGTCCACCTCATAGCTGGCCTTCAGGGCCACATCCAGGTAATGAGTGGTGCGCTGGGTCGGGCTGGAATTCAGCTGGCTGTAGCCGTTGCCGTGCTGCAGGCGCTCGCGGTTGGCATTGGCTGCCCCGGTCACCTCGGGCAGCAAGGGGCCGCCGGCAATGACCGCATCGGCCTGTGCCTGGCGAACCCGGGCCATGGCCGCGCCGATTTCGAAGCTGTCGGTGCGGGCTTGCTCCACCAGCTGGTTCAGTGCCGGGCTGCCGAACGACTGCCACCAGCCGGTCAAGTGGCGTGGTGTGCTCTGAGGCGTGGCGGCCTGCCAGCGGGCCGGGGTATGCACACCGTGTTGCGGCGGCGTTGCAGGGGTGGCGCAGGCGCTCAGCAGCAGGCAGGCGCCGAGCAGGGGCAAGGGTTTGATCAACGTTGGGGTACTCATACGCTGGTAAGGGCGGCCACCGGGTCGAGCCGTGCAGCCTTGCGGGCGGGCATGAAGCCGAACGCGATACCGGTGACCACGGCGCAGGCGAAGGCACCGATGGCGGCGGGCAGCGAGAAGGCGACGGCGACCTGGCCCAGGCTCAGGGCGCCGCCGATCAGTAATGCCAGGGCGATGCCGCTGACGCCGCCGACCATCGTCAGCATCACGGCTTCAGTAAGGAACTGGCGCAGGATGTCGCGCTGGCGCGCGCCGGTGGCCATGCGGATACCAATTTCCCGTGTGCGCTCGCGCACGGTCATCAGCATGATGTTCATCACCCCGATGCCGCCCACCAGCAGCGAAATGGCGGCAATGGCGCCCAGCATCAGCGACAGCGCGTTCTGCGTCCTGGCTTCGGCCTGGATCATGGCCGCATTGTTGGTCAGTTCGAAGTCGGTTACGCCGTTGTGCAGTTTCAGCAGCAACTGGTCGATGACCTGCTCGGTCTGCTTCACCTGGCGCGCATCTGCGGCGGCGATCACCACGTATTCCGGGGCCTGGTTGCCGAACAGGCGCACGCTGGCGGTGGTGTAGGGCACCATCACTCGGGCGTCGGCATCCTGGTCGCCAGAGCTGGCGCCCTTGCCGGCCAGCACCCCGATGACCTGGAACGGTGCGTTCTCGATGAGAATGTACTGGCCCACCGGGTTGCGGTCGGCAAACAGTTTTTCCCGGGTCTTTTCGCCGATCACTGCCACTGCGGCGCCGGCGGCTTCGTCGGCCTCGGTGAAGAAACTGCCCTGCGCCACTGGCCAGTTGAATATCTGCGGGAAGTAGGTGTTGGAGCCGCCGACATAGAGCTTCAGGTCCTGGTTGCCATAGCGCACACCGGCCTTGCCGCCATTGACGGGCATGATCATGCGCACCTGGGGCAGGGTGGCGATGGCGCGGGTGTCGTCCAGGGTGATGATGCCTTCCGGCGCCCTGGGGGCGGGTGGCTTGCCGTTGAGGTAGATGATGTTGGAGCCGAAGGCGCCCATCTGCGCCATGACCTGGCGCTTGCTGCCTTCACCCACTGCCAGCATGACCACCACCGACGCCACGCCGATGATGATGCCCAGCAACGTCAGTGCGGTGCGGAAGCGGTTGATCCACATCACCCTCCACGCCGCCTTGACGGCGTCCAGCAGTTCGCCTTTCCAGGCACCGTTGTGCTCGCTGCCATCGTTCAGGCGCTGGCGCAGGTCGACGGCCTGCAGCACGTCGGCCTGAGGGTGCGAAGCGGGCAGTGGCTCAGGCTGGGCCTGGTCGCTGATGATCTGGCCATCGCGGATTTCGATGATGCGCTTGGCCCGTGCGGCGACTTCCCGGTCGTGGGTGATGAGGATCACCACATGGCCCTGGCTGGCCAGTTCGTCGAGCAGGGCCATGACTTCGGTACCGCTGCGGCTGTCGAGGGCGCCAGTGGGTTCGTCTGCCAGAATGATGTGGCCACCGTTCATCAGGGCGCGGGCTATCGATACGCGTTGCTGCTGGCCGCCGGACAACTGGTGCGGGCGATTACCGGTACGTTCGGCCAGGCCCAGGCGGGTCAGCAGGGCATGGGCGCGTGCGTGGCGCTCGGCGGCAGGCGTGCCGGCATAGATCGCCGGCATTTCGACATTTTCCTGGGCGGTGCCGGAGGCAATCAGGTGATAGCCCTGGAACACGAAACCGAAGGCTTCACGCCGCAGCCAGGCGAGTGCGTCACTGTCCAGGCTGGCCACCTGTTCACCCGCGAACAGGTAGTCGCCACTGGAGGGGCGGTCCAGGCAGCCGAGGATGTTCATCAGCGTAGACTTGCCTGAGCCGGAGGTACCGACAATGGCGACGAATTCACCGGCGTGAATGCTCAGGTTGATACCGCGCAAGACCTCGATTTGCGGTGTATCGACGCCGCCATAGCATTTGCGGATATCGCGCAGCTCAATCAGTGGGACTGGCATTTACCCTCCTGCGCTGAGCAAGGGGCTGATCAGCAGGCGATCACCTTCTTCCAGCCCTTCGAGAATCTGCACGCGCAGGCGGTCGCTGATGCCGGTGCGCACTTCGCGATTTTCAATGGCGCCGTGTTTCGTCAGTACTTGTGCCAGCCTGCGATCGGGCTGCTTCCCCGGGTTGAGCGCGGAAATCGGGGCGGTCAGCACATCGTGCGCACGGTCAGCGACGAAGAACACCTGGGTGGTCATTTCTGCCATCAGGGCGCCGTCGGCGTTATCGACGTCCAGCAACACCGTATACAGCACCACCCGGCCATTGCTTTTGCTGGCCGGGCTGCCGCTGCCCTGGTTGGCGTGCTCCAGCGGCTTGGGCGGCACCGGCAGGATCTGCCGTACAGTGCTGTTCCAGCGCCGGGTGCCACCGCTGAGGGTGGTGAAATAGGCGTGCATGCCGGGTTTGACGTGGCCAATGTCCGCTTCCGACACTTCCGCCCAGACTGTCATCGGTGACAATTTGGCGATGCGCAGGATCAGCGGGGTCTGCTGCTGGGCGTTAAGCGTCTGCCCCTCGCGGGCATCCAGTGCGACCACGGTGCCACTCATGGGGGCATAGATGCGGGTGTAACCCAGTTCGGCCTGGTCGCTGCGCAGGCTGGCCTGGGCCTGGCGAATCTGCGCCTGGATCATGTCGATGCGCGCCTGGGTGG
Organism: Pseudomonas sp. GLN_2; assembly: GCF_043106005.1. NCBI lineage: Bacteria > Pseudomonadati > Pseudomonadota > Gammaproteobacteria > Pseudomonadales > Pseudomonadaceae > Pseudomonas > Pseudomonas sp. GLN_2. The sequence goes on from NZ_JBICMC010000033.1 coordinate 21,191, forward strand.
CCTTGAGCTCGGCGCGCGCCGTTTGCACATCCTCTTCGCGCGTGGCGCCGCCTGCCGCCAGGCTTTGCTGGCGCTCGGCCTTCTGCCGGGCCAGCTCATGCTGGGCACGTTGCTCTTGCAACTGTGCCTGCAGGTTCTCGACCGAGTAGCGTCCCGCGTCCAGTTTGGCCTGTTGCGTGGAAGGGTCGATCTCGACCAGTAACTGGCCTTCTTGCACCGCGTCGCCGACCTCGACCCTGATGGCACGGATCTGCCCGGATGCCTGGGCGCCGACGTCAACATAACGGCGTGGCTGCAAGGTGCCGATGGCGGTAACGCTGCTCTCGATATCACCCCGGCTGACAGTGACGGTATTCAGGCCATCATGGCGGGGTGGCATGATCTGCCAGGCACTTACGGCCAGCAATGTCGCCAGGCCAACTATGGTGATCAGGGCCCGGCGGGCCAAGGGGGGACGTTTCATGCAGGGTTCCAGCCAAAGTAAGTTCCTCCGAGACAGGTCGCGGGGTTGTACTTTGAACGAGAACCCGCCCGCAAAATTTACTGCGCGGCACGCGGCGGGTGCTGATAAATGCCGGCGGCGAGTGAACTATCGGGTTAAACGTTTAAGCTGCAACTTGCAAACACAAAAAAACCCGACAGTTGTCGGGTTTTTTTGTTGACTCGAGTTACTGCTTGGCAGGTTCTGCCGGCGTAGCTGGAGCCGGAGTAGCCGGAGCAGCTTCTTCGGCAGCCTTCTGCTCGGCTTCGGCCTGGTCTTTGGCAGCTTCGGCGTTTTCCTTGGCGGCTTCGTTCATCTTATCCTGAGCTTCACCCATTTTTTCCTGGGCTTGCTCGGCGTGTTGCTGTGCGTCCTGGGCTTTGTCTTCGCTCGCTTTATCGCAAGCAGCCAGGCCCATGGCAGCGGCCAGCATCAGAGCAAAAGCAAAAGGTTTACGCATGGGGGTGTTTCTCCTTGGTGGAATAAGTGACTTGTTCCTTCGAGTGCAACTACGCGGAATAAGTTCCACGAAGATTACAGATATATAACGCCCCGTTCTACATAGACTTTTTAACGAATTTATGCCGCTGCCCTGCGGCCGGTGGGAACAGCCGATGAACGATTCAACCTTGATGGCAATGGCCGAACGCTTTCTCTCGGCGTTAAAACATTGTCAGCTGTTGCAGATGCGCGTGGCGCAGGCTGATGGTGATGGCATGACCCTGGTCCTGCCATGGTCGCCAGCGATTGTCGGCAACCCGCAAACCGGTGCCGTGCACGGCGGTGCGCTGACCACGCTGATGGACACCACCTGTGGCATGGCCACGTTGTGTGTGCTGCCGCGCTTCGAAGTGTGCCCGACCCTGGACCTGCGCATCGACTACATGCACCCGGCTGAGGCCGGCAAGGACATCTACGGCCACGCCCAGTGCTACCGTGTTACCCGCGACGTGATCTTTACCCGTGGCACCGCCTACCAGGACGACCCCGACCAGCCCATCTGCCAGGTGGTAGGCACGTTCATGCGCCTGGGCCAGGACATCAAGGGCGGCATCCGTTTCGGCGACAGTCTGAAGGAGGGCAAGGCATGATTCCGCACGCGGTGCGCCAGCAGCTCAACGCCGCCCATGCGGTGGGCGACTATCGACCATTGCTGGCGCTGATCCCCTATGCCGGGCTGATTGGCATCGAATGCGAGCGTCAGGGCGATGATGTGTTGTTCCGCCTGCCGGCAAGCCCGGACAATATCGGCAACCCACTGCTACCGGCCATTCATGGCGGCGTGATCGCCGGCTTCATGGAGCTGTCGGCAGCGCTGTACCTGCTGATCTACAGCGAGAGCGCAAGCATTCCGAAGATCATCGACTTTTCTATCGACTACCTGCGCGCCGGGCATTTTCGCGATACCTACGCCCAGTGCCAGCTCTGGCGTCAGGGCCGGCGGGTGACCAACGTGGCCATCACCGCCTGGCAGGGCGACAGGCAGTCGCCGATTGCCACGGCCCGTGCGCATTTCAAGATCGAACCGGAAAAGCCCTTGAAATCATCCGGGCAGCCCCCATCTGCATGACATCCGCCGTTAACGCTGGCCGAACCGGCCGCCAGGCGTCACCGCCATCAGATCGGAGTTTCGAAGACCATGACTGTGGAAACACAAAAGGAAACGTTGGGCTTCCAGACCGAGGTGAAGCAACTGCTGCACCTCATGATTCACTCGCTGTACTCGAACAAGGAAATCTTCCTGCGGGAGCTGATTTCCAATGCTTCCGACGCCGCCGACAAGCTGCGTTTCGAAGCCCTGGCCAAGCCAGAGCTGCTCGAGGGCGATGCTGACCTGAAGATTCGCCTGAGCTTCGACAAGGACGCCGGTACCGTGACCCTCGAGGACAACGGCATCGGCATGAGCCGCGAAGACGTCATTGCCCACCTGGGCACCATCGCCAAGTCCGGCACTGCCGACTTCATGAAGAACCTCACCGGTGACCAGAAGAAGGACTCGCACCTGATCGGTCAGTTCGGCGTGGGCTTCTACTCCGCGTTCATCGTTGCCGACAAGGTCGACGTGTACAGCCGCCGTGCGGGCCAGCCAGCGGCCGAAGGTGTGCACTGGTCGTCGAAAGGCGAGGGCGAATTCGAAGTCGCCACCATCGACAAACCACAGCGCGGTACCCGTATCGTCCTGCACCTGAAGAAGGACGAGCAGGAGTTCGCCGATGGCTGGCGCCTGCGCAACGTGGTCAAGAAATACTCCGACCACATCGCCCTGCCGATTCAACTGCCGAAAGAGCAGGCCGCCGCCGAAGGTGAAGAGCAGCCGGCCGAAGAGTGGGAAACCGTCAACCGTGCCAGCGCCCTGTGGACCCGTTCGCGCACCGACGTGAAGGACGAGGAATACCAGGAGTTCTACAAGCACATTGGCCATGACTTCGAAAACCCGCTGGCCTGGAGCCACAACAAGGTCGAAGGCAAGCTCGAATACAACTCGCTGCTGTACGTGCCGGCCCGTGCGCCGTTCGACCTGTACCAGCGCGAAGCGCCGCGCGGCCTGAAGCTGTACGTGCAGCGTGTGTTCATCATGGACCAGGCCGAGTCGTTCCTGCCGCTGTACCTGCGCTTCATCAAGGGTGTGGTCGATTCCAACGACCTGTCGCTGAACGTGTCGCGTGAAATCCTGCAGAAAGACCCGATCATCGATTCGATGAAGACCGCGCTGACCAAGCGTGTGCTGGACATGCTGGAGAAGCTGGCGAAGAACGAACCCGAGCAATACAAGGGCTTCTGGAAAAACTTCGGTCAGGTGCTGAAAGAGGGCCCGGCCGAAGATTTTGCCAACAAGGAGAAAATCGCCGGCCTGCTGCGCTTTGCTTCCACCCAGGACGACAGCGGCGAGCAGAGCGTCGCCCTGGCCGACTACCTGGCCCGCGCCAAGGAAGGTCAGGACAAGATCTATTACCTCACCGGCGAGTCGTACGCGCAGGTCAAGAACAGCCCGCACCTGGAAGTCTTCCGCAAGAAAGGCATCGAAGTGCTGCTGCTCACTGACCGCATCGACGAGTGGCTGATGAGCTACCTCAACGAGTTCGACGGCAAGGCCTTTGTCGATATTGCCCGTGGTGACCTGGACCTGGGCAAGCTAGATTCGGAAGAAGACAAGAAAGCCCAGGAAGAAGTCGCCAAGGACAAGGAAGGTTTGGTCGAGCGACTGAAAGGTGCGCTGGGTGACAGCGTGGCCGAAGTGCGCGTCTCGCACCGCCTGACCGACTCGCCGGCGATCCTGGCAATCGGCGAGCAGGACTTGGGCCTGCAGATGCGCCAGATCCTGGAAGCCAGCGGGCAGAAAGTGCCGGAGTCCAAGCCGATCTTCGAGTTCAACCCGAGCCATCCGCTGATCGAAAAGCTGGACCACGAGCAGAGCGAAGACCGTTTCGCCGAGCTGTCACACATCCTGTTCGATCAGGCGGCCCTGGCGGCCGGTGACAGCCTGAAGGACCCGGCGGCATACGTTCGTCGCCTGAACAAGCTATTGGTCGAGCTGTCTGCTTGAGTTGATGCACAGCAAAGCCCGCTTCGGCGGGCTTTTTTATGACGAGTGCCAAAGGAGTGCTTGATGAGCAAAGTAATCGTCGAATCGCTGGTTTATCACCTTTCTGGCAAGGCCTTCGAAAGCCGTTTGGTCTATGAGCCGGGTGCGCTGGGCCGCCCCGGGCTGGTGATGGCGCCGAACTGGATGGGCATTGGTGAAGGTGCCGAGCGCATTGCCAAGGAAGTGGCCGAGAAGGGCTATGTGGTGCTGATCGCCGACCTGTACGGGCAATCGGTGCGCCCGTCCAATGCCGATGAGGCAGGCGTGGCGATGATGCCGCTGAAGAATGACCGTGACGAACTGCGCAAGCGCATGCAGGAAGCCCTGGCGCAATTGCTGGGGCAGTCGAAGGCGCTGCTGGAGCCTGGCAAGGTGGCCACCTTCGGCTTCTGCTTCGGTGGCTGCTGTGCGTTGGAACTGGCCCGTAGCGGCGCCGACCTGCGTGCGGCCGTGTCGTTCCACGGCACCCTGGACACGCCGAATCCTGAAGATGCCAAGCGCATCAAGGGCTCGGTGCTGGTGTTGCATGGTGCCTCCGACCCATTGGTGCCTAAGGAGCAGTTGCCGGCATTCGAGGACGAGATGAACGCGGCCAAGGTGGACTGGCAGTTGCTCAGTTATGGCGGCGCGGTGCACTCGTTTACCGACCCGAATGCCAATGTGCCGGGCAAGATGCAGTATGACCGGCGCACTTCCGAGCGAGCGTTTCGTTCAATGCATAATCTGCTGAGTGAAGTGTTCCAGCGTTGAGATTGCAGCCCTTCGCGGGTGAACCCGCGCCTACGACCGCCTGTGCCCAATCACCCATGTGTGTCCACCCCCGATCAGGTGTAGGAGCGGGTTTACCCGCGAAGGGCCGCAAAGCGGCCCCGATCACCGAGGCAACTCGATCCTCGAATGTTCCCCCGGTACCTCCGGCCAATCCCCCGCAGCCCACCTGGCCCGGGCCCGCTCGATCAGCTCCGGGTCGCTGGCGACGAAGTTCCAGTTCATCCGACGCGGCCCATCCAGTGGTGCGCCGCCAATCAGTACCAGTTGGCATTCACCCTCGGCATACAATGTCACCTCTTCGCCCTGCGGCAACACCACCAGGGTGCACGGCTCCACGTCTTCATCGTTCATCATCAACTCACCATCGAGCACGTACAGCGCCCGCTGCACATGCTCGGTCGGTACCAGCAAGGTGGTCGCCGGTTGCATCCGGACATGCGCATAAAGGGTAGGGGACAGCACCGGCACCGGTGACGCCAGGCAGAACCCGCTGCCCGCAATCATGCAGATACGTACACCCAGGCTGTCACTGACGGGCAGGCTCTCGGCGGGGTGATGGCTGTAACTTGCCGGGCCTTGCTCAAACGCGCGTGGCGACGCCAGCCATACCTGCAGCCCATGCAGGCGCGAACCATGGGCCAGGGCATCTTCCGGGGTGCGCTCGACATGGGCGACGGCGCTGCCTGCGGTCATCCAGCTGACATCACCAGGCAGCACCCGCTGCGCCGAGCCGAGGCTGTCCTTGTGCAGGATTGCGCCTTCGAACAGGTAGGTCAGGGTGGACAGGCCGATGTGCGGGTGCTGGCGGATGTCCATGCCATGCCCCGGGGCATAGTCTGTTTCGAGCATGTGGTCGAAGAACACGAACGGGCCGACGCTGCGGCACTGGGCTGATGGCAGCGGGCGCAGGATCGGCTGGCCCTCGACCGTCTCGGCTCGGGGGTGGATGACCAGTGGGCTGCTCATGGGGAAGGCTCCAGGCACGGTGGAAGTGCCTCAAGCATAGCGGTTTGCCCGCCGTGGCTGAACCGTCTTGGCGGCCGCCTGGTCTACTGGGTTCGTACTTGCATGAGGAAGATGACCATGACCGCCAGAGCGCTGGCTTGTGTGCTGTTGTTCGGCTGGCTGTGCCAGGCGGCCCAGGCGCGCGAGTACCGCTACAGTGATGCCCACTTGCACTACGTGGACTTCTTCCAGGAAAGTGAAGGCATGCCGGCGCTGATCAAGGCCATGGATGCCGCAGGGGTTGAGCAGTCGATGATTTCAGGCATACCCGTGGCCAAGAAATGGCACGAAGACGAGCCCAAGCGCCCGCGCTACTACGCCGGTGATGACGCCGACGCCTATTGGTACAGCGCCACCGACACTTACGTGGCGGCGGCGCTGCAGCAATTGCCAAGTGAGCAGCGCAAGCGGTTCCACCCGTTTCTAAGTGGTTTCAACCCGGTGGACAAGAATGCGGTCAGCCATATCGAGCGCATGCTCGATTTGTACCCGGGGCTGTGGCAGGGCATCGGCGAGGTGTTCACCCGACATGATGACCTGACAGCGCTGACCAGTGGCGACACGCCACGTGCCAATAATGAAGCCATGACGCGTATCTACCACCTGGCGGCCGAGCGCGACCTGCCCGTGCTGCTGCATTCCAACATCACCTCCAAGCGCGAGCGCAACCCGCTCTACCTGGCGGAGATCGAAGAGCCGCTGCGCAACCATCCGCATACGCGATTCATCTGGGCGCATGCGGGCAGCAGCATGGAAATACACCGCCACCAGACGCAGATGGACTTTCTACTGCCGGTGCTGACGCGATTGCTGGAGGACTACCCGAACCTGTATGTCGATTTGTCGTGGAGTGTGCTGCAGCCGTATTTGCTGGATGAGCAGGGCGTGCCGCGCAAGGCATGGTTGGCGCTGGTCGAGAAGTACCCGGAGCGGTTCATGCTGGGGTCGGATGTGGTGGGGCGGTTCGGCAGCCTGGGGGAGCAGATGCACGGGTTCAAGCCGTTTCTGGATGCCTTGCCGGAGGCGGTGGCGCACAAGGTGGCCCGGGAGAATTTTCTGGCGGTGTTGCCCAAGGTACAGCAGTGACCTGTGCGGGCCTCTTCGCGGGTAAACCCGCTCCTACAGGGTGGGCACAGCGCTGAAGGCTTGTGTGGTGGGTTTACCCGCGAAGAGGCCAGCACAGGCAACACAAACAAAAACGCCCCGAACCAGTCGGGGCGTTTTCATTGACAGCAGCAGCGTCTTACTTGCCTTCCCAGCGCTTGAGCACCAGGGTGGCGTTGGTGCCGCCGAAGCCGAAGCTGTTGCTCATGACCGTGTCGATCTTGGCGTTTTCTTCGGTTTTACGCAGGATTGGCAAGTCGGCGACTTCCGGATCCAGCTCGTCGATGTTGGCAGAGCCGGCGATGAAGTTGTTTTCCATCATCAGCAGGCAGTAGATCGCTTCGTGCACGCCGGCAGCGCCCAGCGAGTGACCCGACAGGCTCTTGGTAGAGCTGATCTTCGGCGCCTTGTCGCCGAACACGGCACGCACGCCCTTGATCTCGGCCACGTCACCGACCGGGGTCGAGGTACCGTGGGTGTTCAGGTAGTCGATCGGGGTGTCGACAGTGGACAGCGCCTGCTGCATGCAGCGGATGGCGCCTTCGCCGCTCGGTGCAACCATGTCGTAGCCGTCGGAAGTCGCACCGTAGCCAACGATTTCGGCGTAGATCTTGGCGCCGCGGGCCAGGGCGTGTTCCAGTTCCTCGACCACGACCATGCCGCCACCGCCAGCGATGACGAAACCATCACGGTCAGCGTCGTAGGCGCGCGAGGCCAGTTCCGGGGTTTCGTTGCGCTTGGTCGACAGGGCGCCCATGGCATCGAACAGGAACGACTGGCTCCAGTGCTCTTCTTCACCACCACCGGCGAAGACGATGTCCTGCTTGCCCCACTGGATCTGCTCCAGTGCGGTACCGATGCAGTGAGCCGAGGTGGCACAGGCCGACGAGATCGAGTAGTTGATGCCCTTGATCTTGAACGGGGTGGCCAGGCATGCCGACACGGTGCTGCCCATGGTGCGGGTAACGCGGTACGGGCCGACGCGCTTGACGCCTTTCTCACGCAGGGTGTCCAGCGCTTCCATCTGGTTCAGGGTCGAGGCGCCGCCGGAACCGGCCACCAGGCCGGTACGCGGGCTGGAAACCTGCTCTTCGGTCAGGCCGGCGTCCTTGATCGCGTCCTGCATGGCCAGGTAGGCGTAGGCAGCCGCATGGCCGACGAAGCGGTAAACCTTGCGGTCGATCAGTTCTTCGAGGTTGAGGTCGATGGACCCGGAAACCTGGCTACGCAGCCCCATTTCCTTGTATTCCGGGTTGAAACGGATACCCGGACGGCTGTTGCGCAGGTTTTCGGTGACGGTAGCTTTGTCATTGCCCAGGCACGATACGATGCCCAGACCAGTGATAACGACGCGGCGCATGCGAATAACCCTTAGAAATTGTCAGTGGAGGTGAACACGCCGACCCGCAGGCCTTCGGCAGTGTAGATCTCGCGGCCGTCGACGCTGACCGAACCATCGGCGATGGCCATGTTCAGCTTGCCCTTCAGGACGCGCTTGATGTGAATGTTGTACGTGACTTTCTTGGCTTCAGGCAGTACCTGGCCAAAGAATTTCACCTCGCCCGAACCCAGGGCGCGGCCACGGCCCGGCAGACCCTGCCAGCCGAGGAAGAAGCCAACCAGCTGCCACATGGCGTCGAGGCCCAGGCAGCCCGGCATGACCGGATCGCCTTCGAAATGGCAGGCGAAGAACCACAGGTCCGGGTTGATATCCAGCTCGGCGACCAATTCACCTTTGCCGTACTTGCCGCCTTCTTCGCTGATATGGGTGATGCGATCGACCATCAGCATGTTCGGCGCGGGCAGTTGCGCATTACCTGGGCCGAACAGCTCACCGCGACTGCAGCGCAGCAGGTCTTCCCGAGTAAAGGCGTGTTGTTTGGTCATGCGAGCTCCTCAATAACCCCCTGCGGCAGGGGATGAATCTTCCCGGCCGGCCCGAAAACCAAGCGCTTCGAGACGGCAGCCTACAGGTAGACTATTGCGTTGTGGTGAAAGTCACAGCGCACCTGGTGAAAGAAGTACAGGTGTGCACTGAAACGTCTATTTTCAGGTCCGATGAAGGTCCTGTCCAGTGTTTAAGACTGCCGCACTTTAGCATTTATCGCCAGTCGCGGTTGTCTGACCGGGTAACCAGCGCTGCAGCACCTGCTGCAATTCGGTACGGCGCAAGGGTTTGCTCAGGTAATCGTCCATACCGGCGGCCATGCAACGTTCGCGGTCGCCCTGCAACGCGTTGGCGGTCAGGGCGATGATCGGTAGCCCGGCGCCGTTGGGCAACTGGCGGATGCGTCGGGTGGCTTCATAGCCGTCCAGGTGAGGCAGGCGGCAATCCATCAGCACGGCAGCAAAGCGCTGCCGGCCGACCCGCTCGACGGCTTCAAGGCCATCTTCTGCCGTGCATACTGCCAGCCCCAGGCTGCGCAGCATGGCTTCCACGACGCTCCGGTTGACCGGATTGTCCTCCACCAGCAGTACCTGATCATTGTCCGGCACCGTCGTTTGTGCGGCCGTTGGCGGCGTCAACGGGACGGGGGCAGGGGTGGCGAGGGCCAGCGGCATCTCCAGGGTAAAGGTCGAACCCAGGCCCTCACGGCTTTCACCGCGGAGCTTGCCGCCCATGCGTTCGGCCAAGGTACGAGCGATCGACAGCCCCAGCCCGGTACCGCCATAACGACGGGAAATCGAGCTGTCGGCCTGCTGGAAGGCGACGAACATCATTTCCAGGCGGTCGCTGTCGATGCCGATGCCGGTGTCGCGCACGCTGCAGGTCAGCCAGATCAGCTGCCGGTCGAGCACCTGCCAGCGTGCGTCGACCTGCACCTGGCCACGTTCGGTGAACTTCAGGGCGTTGCCCACCAGGTTCAGCAGGATCTGTCGGATGCGCGTGGGGTCGCCGTTCACCTGCAACTGCTCGATGCCGGCGGGCAGTTGCAGGTGCAGGCCCAGGCCGCGTTGCTGGGCGCTGTGCTGGAACGACTGGACACTGCTGGTGATCAGCTCGCCCAGGTTGAAGTCGATGTGCTCCAGCTGCAGCGCGGCGCGTTCGATGCGCGAAAAATCGAGGATGTCGTTGATGACCTTCAGCAAGTGCCCGGTGGACTCGCTGGCCACTGCCGTGTAATCGGCCTGTTCATTGCTCAGCGGCGTGGTTTCCAACAGTTGCAGCATGCCCAGCACGCCATTCATCGGGGTGCGCAACTCATGGCTCATCATCGCCAGGAAATCCGATTTGGCGCGGTTGGCCTGTTCGGCCTCCTCGCGGGCCTGGATCAGTTCGGCAATGGCCTGCTTCTGTTCGGCACTGGCCTGTTCCAGGGCGCTGGCCAGGTTGTTGATGTGGCGGGCCAAGTGGCCCAGCTCGCTGTCGTCGACGACCGGCAAGGGGGTGTTGTACTTGCCTTGCTGAATCGCCTTGACCGCATGGCCCATGTCGCTGATCGGCTTGGCCAGGCTCAGGGCCAGGCGGCGTGCCAGCAAGAAGGTGAACAGCAGGGCGAACAACGCCAGGATCCCGGCCTTGATCACGATTTCCTGCTGGCGCTGACTGAAGGCGTCATCGGACATGCCGACGATCACACGGCCCAGGTAGTCGTCACCGATGGCCGGGGTGGTGGCTTTGCCCTGTTGCAGGAAGTCGTTGTCCAGGCGGATTTGCTGCAGGCGAATGGGCGCCTGGAACACTTCGACCCGTTGCGCGCGGTTGGCACTTTCGTCGGACTGCTCGACGTACACCAGGATGTGGTTGCGGCTGTCCTGTACTTCCAGAAAGCGTACGTGCGGGATGCTGAGGGTGGCACGCATCAGCCCTTCAAGCACTTCGTTGTTGCCCGAAATCACCCCATACTCCGACGCCGGTGCCAACTGGTTGGCGATCAGTTGCCCGGTGTGGTTGAGTTCCTGGCGCAGGTCCTGGATGCGTACGAAGGTAAAGAAACTGATCAGGAGCAAGGTCAGTAGCAGGGCGGGGCCGAGACTGATGATCTGCGTGCGGGTATGAATGTCCCAGCTCAAGCGTTTGCTCATGGGGTGGGTTCTCCCTCGGCCAGGGCCTTGACGGCGGCGTTCTGATCGATCGGTTCAAGACCCAGGGCCCGGGCCACCTGCTGGTTGCCACTGACCCCGAAGCGCACTGGGTACAGGCTGCGCGGCCAGCGTGTCGGCGGCTGGTCGAGCAACTGGTCGAGCACCCACAGCCAGTCGTCCTGGTCGCTGTAGGTACTGGCCAGGGCGCCGGCGCGAACGAAGCCGGCGTTCGGGCCGATCAGTGCCATCTGCCGGCCATAACTGCTCAACAGCAGGTTCTTTGCGGTCTTGGAGTTGTACAAGTCAGGGTCGTCCAGGCCCAGTAGCACATCGCTGTTGCCCAGCAGGTGCTGCAGCGGCCGGTTGTCACGCGGGTCGGACCAGTCCTGGGCCACGATCTCCAGGCCTAGCGGCCGTGCAGCATGGCGCAGTTCGTCCAGCAGAAAGCTGCTGTGCTCGCCGTACAGCACGCCAACGCGCCTGGCCTGCGGCAACAAGTAGCGTGCCAGGCGCAGTTGCCGTCCCAACGGTGCGTCGCTCCACAACAGTGTGAGGAACGCGGGGCGCGACTTTCCCAGGCGCTGTTCAGCCTGTACCCGGCTGACCCGCATGACCAGCGCCGGCGGGCCGGCGGTTTCTCCCAGGCGCCATTCCAGTGCTGCGTTGTCGAGCAGGATCAGGCGTTGGTCGGCTTTGAGTTTGCCCGGGCGCGGCAGTTCGGTGGTGGTGCGAAACTGCACATGATCGTGTGGCCGGCGGCTTTCCAGAGCGGCGATGAAGCTGCGTACACCGGGCTGGTCCTCAGCCCCAACCAGCAGGACTTCGCTGGCGGACAAAGGCCCCAACGGCCACAGGCAGAGCAGCAACAGGCGCAGCAGCAGGGCCATCAGAACTCCAGCTCCGCGCTTACGCTCAGGCGGTGACGGCTGTCGTAGCGGTTCTGCAGGGCCGAGGTCGGTTCATCGTCCAGGCGCTGCTGCCACAGCGCCGCCAGCTCCAGGTTGCTGCCATACACCCGAAAACGCTTGGCCAGACGCAGGTCCAGACGCTCGTAGCGGTACTGGTTGAGGGCATCGTCACCGTAATAGAACAGCGCGCTCGACCAGCCGGCACCCCATTCGCGCATCCACCCGGCCGAGCCGCTGTTGCGGGCGCTAAGGCGACGGTCGTCGGGGTTACTGGCCCAGGCATCGACGTAGGCATAGGTCAGGCGCAGGCGGTCGCGCAGGGTGGGGCGCCAGTCCATTTGCGCCTCGCTGCCGCTGAAACGGGCCTTGTTGGCGTTGCTGGCGATGTACTGGTTGTTCCTCAGCGGCTCGCTGATCATGCCGGTGATCTCGTCGTAGAACAGCTTCACATCCAGGCTCAGGTCGATGTCGCTGAAGTAGCCGTTGTAGCCCAGCTCGCGCGAGCGCATGCGCTCCTGTTCAAGGTCGCCAGGGCCACGGGTCTTGACGAAGTACTCACCGTTTTGCAGGCCGAATGAATTGGGGGTGAGGTTCTTGACCGTGTAACTCCAGTTGACGTTGTTCTCGAACATGTCGGGCGAGCGCACTGCTTCGGAGTACACCGCACGCAGGCCGTGGCGTGGGGTGATCAGGTAGTTGACCGCGACGCGTGGGGTCAGCGAACTGCCTGACAGGCGCGAGTCTTCGAACATGGCCCCACCCTGCAATATCCAGTGCTCGTCGGCCCGCCATTCCAGCTGGCCGAACAGGCGCCAGGTCTGGTCGTCGATGCTGCCGTTGAAGTAGGTCTGCGAGTCGGCGCGATCATAGCGGTAGTTCATGCCACTGAGCAGACGCAGGCTATCGGTCAGGCTCAGGGTGTCCTGGATTTCCAGGTCATAGCGGGTTTCACGGGTGCTCTGATCGACATCGCCGCAGACCTGCTCCCGCCCTCCCTGCTCCCATTGCTGCTGCACTTTCTGCAGAAGGCCTTTCAGGGCTGGGTCGTCAGTGGAAAGGGGGGCGCCGGTCGCAATACCGCGCGCCACTTTTTCCGCGAAGTCGGGGTTCATCTGCCAGAGCTGGGTCAGTTCGGGGCTGAACGACTGCAAGGCATCACAGGCGCGCCACACTTGCTGGCGATCGAAATGCTGGGCTGAGCCCTGGATATAAAGGCTGTGTTCAGCGCTGAAGTCTTTGGTCCAGCGCAACGAGCCGGCATAGTCCTTGGCGTTGACGTCGGCATTGTTCCCGGACTCGTACTGCTGGAACACCGGCTGGTAGGTGTAGGGCCGCTGATTGCTGCCTTCCTTGGCCGCCAGTTGCCACTCCAGGGTCTGGTCGACCGCCAGGTTGTGGTTGGCGCTGAGGTTGAAGCGGGTCAGGCGGCGGCTGTCGCGGTAGTCCTGGCCGAACTGGTTCTCATCGAAGCCGTCGTCCTGTTGGCCCGACAGCGACAGGCGCATGTCGCCACCGTCCCAACCGAAGCCGTGGCTGGCATAGAAGTCGTTGATGCCGTCCTGGCCGCGCGTCACTTTCAGCCGTGTGCCATGGCTGTCGGCGGGGTTGCGGGTGAGGATGTTGACCACTGCCATCAGCGCGTTGGCGCCATAGCTGACGGTGTTCGGGCCGCGGAACACCTCGATGCGCTCGATGTCCTCCATGGCCAAGGGGATGTCGCTCCAGTCCACCGTGGCCAGGCCTGCGCGGTACACCGAACGGCCATCGATCAGTACCTGCATGCGCCGTGCGTCGTTGACGTTGCTGCCGTGGTAGTTGACCGTGGGTTGATTGCCGGCACCGTAGCCGATCATCATGCCCGGTACCAGGCGCAGCAGTTCGGGGATGTCACGGGCACCGCTGGCGCGAATCAGTTCGCTGTCGAGTACCGTCATGCTGCCCGGGACAGCGGCGGGGGATTGTTTCAGGCGCGTGGCGGTCAGAACCTGTGGCAGGTCGGGGGTGTCGATGAACAGGTCGTCGGCCGCAGCCTGGCCGCCGAGCAGGGCGGTCAATAACAGCAGGCGCGGGAACGGTGGCGTGCCAGGGAACACGGAGCGGCCTTTGTTTCAGGATTGAAACAGGCATGGTAACTGACCTTGGCGTATTTTCCAGTGATCTGCAGCGGTTTTGCAGGGTGCCTGTCTTGACGCTTTCGTGGGGGCGGAAGTCGAGCGCCGCCGGCGCGGTGCATCGCGAGCACGCTCGCGCCTGCATTTGTTGCGACGTGGCCATGACAGTGTCATCTGCATTGCTAACCTTGGCGCATGGCAAGCGAGCCGTATAATGGTGGGGTCGCCACTTAACTTTTGGCTTTAATGGATTGGATATGACTGAACAGCAACCTGTTGCGGTTCTGGGCGGCGGTAGCTTCGGCACCGCCGTGGCGAACCTGCTGGCGGAAAACGGTGTGCCGGTGCGTCAATGGATGCGCGACCCGGCGCAGGCCGAGGCCATGCGTGTGAATCGCGAGAATCCGCGCTACCTCAAGGGTATCCGCCTGCACGATGGGGTTGAGCCGGTCAACGACTTGCTGGCCACCCTGCAGGCCAGCGAGCTGATCTTCGTTGCCCTGCCATCGAGTGCCTTGCGCAGCGTGCTGGCACCGCATGCCGAGCTGCTGCGCGGCAAAGGCCTGGTCAGCCTGACCAAGGGCATCGAAGCGCAAAGCTTCAAGCTGATGAGCCAGATCCTCGAAGAAATCGCCCCCGAGGCGCGCATCGGCGTTTTGTCAGGGCCCAACCTGGCGCGCGAAATCGCCGAACATGCACTGACTGCCACAGTGGTGGCCAGTGAGCACGAAGACCTGTGCCAGCAGGTACAGGCCGTGCTGCACGGGCGTACCTTCCGCGTCTACGCCAGTGCCGACCGTTTCGGCGTCGAACTGGGCGGTGCATTGAAGAACGTCTACGCGATCATCGCCGGCATGGCTGTGGCCTTGGGGATGGGCGAGAACACCAAGAGCATGCTGATTACCCGGGCCTTGGCCGAGATGACCCGTTTCGCCGTCAGCCAGGGCGCCAACCCCATGACCTTCCTCGGCCTGGCCGGTGTCGGTGACCTGATCGTCACCTGCTCCTCACCCAAGAGCCGCAACTATCAGGTTGGCTTCGCACTGGGGCAGGGTCAAAGCCTGGAAGAGGCAGTCAGCCGCCTGGGCGAAGTGGCCGAAGGTGTCAACACGCTCAAGGTGCTCAAGACCAAGGCCCAGCAAGTGCAGGTGTACATGCCGCTGGTGGCCGGCCTGCATGCCATCCTGTTCGAAGGCCGCACGCTGAACCAGGTGATCGAGCACTTGATGCGCGCCGAGCCCAAGACCGATGTCGATTTCATTTCCATCAGCGGTTTCAACTGAGCCCTTGGCGGCTCTGACACGAACAAGGAGCAACACATGAACGATACGCCCGAACGCGCCCAGCGCGAGTCGATCATCCTGCGGGTGCTGTGGATGCTGGTGTTCCTGGTGGTCTGGCAACTGGCCGAGTTGCTGTTGGGTGGCCTGGTGCTGGTACAGCTGATCTACCGACTGGTGTATGGCGCGCCCAGCGCCAGCCTGATGAACTTCGGCGACAGCCTGAGCCAGTACCTGGCACAGATCGGTCGCTTCGGCAGTTTCCACAGCGACCAGAAGCCATGGCCGTTCGCAGACTGGCCGGCCCCGCGTGCGCCGGAAGGTGAAGCCGCGCACACCGTGGCACCGGCCGCGCATCCGGTGCGTGACGAGGAACCCAAGCTGTGAAGCTGTGGGTGCTGCGCCACGGTGAAGCTGAGCCGCGGGCCAAGACAGATGCCGAGCGCCGGTTGACGGCCCATGGTCGCGAGCAGGTGCTGCACAGTGCGGCTTACCTGATCGGGCAGCCATTGCTGGCGATTGTCGCCAGCCCTTACGTACGCGCCCAGCAGACCGCCGCGCTGGTGCATGACACCCTGGGTTTCGCCGAACCGGTGCGCACCGTGCCCTGGCTGACGCCCGAGGGTGATGTACAGCAGGTCATCGGCGAAATCGAGCGCCTGGGGCTTGAGCATGTGCTGCTGGTCAGCCACCAGCCGCTGGTAGGCACCTTGGTCGGTGCGCTGGAGCACGGCCACAGGCAACAGCCGGCAGCCATGAGCACTGCCAGCCTGGCGGAGCTGGAAGGGGAGTGGCTGCTGGCCGGGTTGATGACGCTTCGGGCCATCCACTCACCCGCGTGAACCTCCCATGGCTTGTGCAGGCCACTGTTTCGCTCGCGTCTGAATGCTGGCATGGGTAAAGAGCGATAAGGCAACTGGCATTTTTGTCAGTTGTCGCACTTCATGACCGCTTGCTAGCGTTGCCACATGGCAAACATCAGGGAACGGCGAATGAGGGGTGAAATGCTGGAGCTGTTGCGCTCCCTGGACCTGCAACCCACCCTGGAACAGGTTGGCCAAGGTACTTCGCTGGATTTCGCCCAATACAGCCTGCTGCGTGAATCGGCCGATGCCAAGCTTTACCACCTGATGCGCAAGGTGAACGACAACCCTGGGCTGGACCCTGTTGCGAGGCAACAATGCGAGCAGGACCTGCGGACGCTGCAGGACGCCTGCCTGCGGGTCTCGCACCTGCTGCAAACCAGTTGTCTGGCCTTGCGCCGCCTGCAACTGGACTACCAGGACCAGCGTCTGGCCCGCGAGGCGCTGGAGAGCCAAGTGGCCTACATGCAGGCCTGCCTGCGTCGGTCGCTGAGCAGTTTCGACCGCTCGGCATGACCTGATCCCCCTCGCCGATGACCTTTATGGACATTGCCGAACCGCCCCGCGATGCCGACAATGGGCCATCATTCCGGTCCGGACCAGGCGCCATGTCGCAGCAGATCTTCTTCGCCCATGCCAACGGTTTCCCATCGGCCACCTACGGCAAGCTGTTTGCAGCGCTGGCGCCGGACTATCAGGTGCAGCACCTGGCCCAGCACGCGCATGACCCGCGCTTTCCCGTGGACGAAAACTGGCAAAGCCTGGTCGATGAATTGTTGCATCACCTGGCGCAGCAGGACCAGCCGGTCTGGGGCGTCGGCCATTCGCTGGGTGGCGTGTTGCACCTGCACGCGGCATTGCGCTGCCCCGAGTACTACCGGGGGCTGGTGATGCTCGACTCCCCGGTGCTCACCCGCGCTGATCAATGGCTGCTGCGTACAGCCAAGCGCTTGGGTTTCATTGACCGCATCACACCGGCCGGGCGCACCCTGGGGCGTCGCGAAACGTTCAATGACCGCGACAGCGCCCGGGACTATTTCGCTGGCAAATCACTGTTCCGCCATTTCGATCCCGATTGCCTCGACGCTTATGTAGAACATGGACTGCAGGTGGTGGAGCAAGGGCTGCAGTTGCGCTTCGACCCTGCTACTGAAATCAGCATCTACCGCAGCATCCCGCATACCAGCCCCGCCCCCGCGCGCCAGTTGCAGGTGCCGCTGGCCATGGTGCGCGGCAACCGTAGCAACGTCATTCGTCGCCACCACACCTTGGCTGTGCGCAGTATGCCCAAAGGTGAATACCACAGTGTACCGGGTGGGCACATGTTCCCGCTGGAGCGCCCGGCCGACACTGCCAGCCTGATCAAGGGCCTGTTCGACCGCTGGAGCCAGGCATGAGCGCACACGTTGAGGAAATTCGTCTGAGCCTGGGCCATATCGAACTGGCTGCACACCTGTTCGGCCCCGAAGACGGGCTGCCGGTGATTGCCCTGCATGGCTGGCTGGACAATGCCAACAGCTTTGCCCGCCTGGCACCGCAACTGAAAGGTCTACGCCTCGTCGCCCTGGACCTGGCCGGCCATGGTTATTCGGAGCACCGCCCGCTTGGCGCCGGGTATGCCCTGGCTGACTATGCCCATGACGTGCTGCGCGTGGCCGAGCAACTGGGTTGGCCGCGTTTCGCCCTGCTGGGGCATTCGCTGGGCGCGATCATTTCGGTGCAACTGGCCGGTGCATTGCCCGATCGGGTCAGTCACCTGGCGCTTATCGACGGCGTCATCCCGCCGACTGGCGCCGAGCAGGACGCAGGTGAGCGCTTAGGGATGGCACTGCAAGCCCAGTTGCGGCTGGATGGCAAGCGCAAGTCGGTGTATGCGACATTGGAAGCAGGGGTGCAAGCCCGGATGAAAGGCATGGTCGCGGTCAGCCGTGAAGCGGCCGAGCTGCTGGCCCAGCGTGGCCTGATGCCGGTGCCCGGTGGCTACAGCTGGCGCAGCGACAGCCGGCTGACCCTGCCCTCGCCGGTGCGCCTGAGCGAGGCCCAGGCCATGGCCTATGTGCGGCGGGTGAGTTGCCCGGCGCTCTTGGTGGTGGCCGCCGACGGTATGCTGGCGCGCCACACCGGGTTGCTGGAGCAGCTACCCTTTGAACAGGTGACACTACCCGGCGGCCATCACCTGCACCTGAACGATGCACAGGGCGCGACCCTTGTTGCAGACTGTATCAATCGCTTCTTTGACTTTGCTTGACTTGCACCGGACAAGTGTCGAGGCTTGGCGGGTTGAACAGGGAGACAACCATGCAACTGCCAGACATCCTGGAGCTTCAATTCGGCGCTGAGCGCCGCCTGGTTCGCCAATGAGCGTACCTGTTTCCATTCGCACTGCCTTGGCTGCCTGTCTGGTGCTCGCCACCCCCGTGTCGTGGGCCGGCGTCCTGCCGGTCCCGCAGGACGCCAAGGTGGTCGATCAACGCCTGGCGACGGAACAGGAGCGGGTCTACCCGATGGGCCCGCTACGCAAGATCAGTGGCCGCCTGCGGGTCGATGACAAAGTCGAAAGCCGCGGTCAGGTCAGCTCGGTAACCTACGAATTGCCTGTTGAGCGTACTGCACGCGAGGCCTTCACCAGTGCCCGCGAAGCACTTGTGCGCGACGGTGGCTACCCGTTGTTCTGGTGTCAGGGGCGTGATTGCGGTGAGGCCAGCCTGTGGGCCAATGATGTGTTTGCCAATGCCCGCCTCAACGGAGGCGACGAGCAGCAGGCGTTCATCCTGCTACGCCGCTCGGCAGACGAGGCCGACACCCTGGTCGCGCTGTACAGCGTTACCCGTGGCAACCGCCGTGCCTATCTGCATGTGGAAGAGTTCATCGCAGGCAGCCCGCTGGGCGAGCTGCTGCCAACCGCCGCCACGGTGCTGCGCGAAATGCGTGACACCGGCAAGCTCGACTACCCTGACCTTGCTGCGCCGCAAGACGCCTGGGTAAACCTGCTGGCCCGCAGCCTGAACCTTGACAGCACCTTGCGCGTCAGCCTCAGTGGCGCCCAGGCTGAGGCCTGGCGCGAGGCGCTGGTCAAGGCCGGGGTGCGCAATCGCCGTCTTGAAGTCGGCAGCGCGCCTACAGACGGCCTGCACCTTGAACTGATCCCTTGAACGAGCACCCTCATGGTTAACAATGATCGCCTGCTGGTCCAGATTCTGCTGGTGGCATTGCTGGGAGCCGGCCTGTGGGTGATGGCACCGTTCATATCGGCATTGCTATGGGGGGCCATCCTGGCCTTTGCCAGCTGGCCGTTGATGCGCTTCCTTACACGCCTGCTGGGCGGTCGGGAGACGCTGGCAGCCGGCCTGCTGACCATGGCCTGGATCCTGATCGTGGCACTGCCGCTGGTGTGGCTGGGGTTCAACCTGGCCGATCACATTCGCGACGCTACGGCGTTTGTGCGTGACGTGCAGGTCGACGGCCTGCCCGATGCACCGGCCTGGTTGGGTGGCATTCCATTCGTTGGCGAGCGCCTGGTCAACGGTTGGCAATCGCTGGACCAGCAAGGGGCAGCCTTGCTTACCTCAATCAAGCCTTACTTTGGGCAGGTGGGCAACTGGTTGCTGGCGCGCAGCGCGCAGATCGGCAGCGGCGTGCTGGAACTGACCCTGAGCCTGGTGTTCGTGTTCTTCTTCTACCGCGACGGGCCACGTTTGGCGGCATTCGTGCTGCGCTTGCTGCACCGGCTGGTGGGCGAACGCGCCGAGTATTACCTGGACCTGGTAGCCGCTACCGTGCAGCGGGTGGTCAACGGGGTGATCGGCACGGCGGCCGCGCAGGCCCTGCTGGCATTGATCGGCTTCCTGATCGCCGGGGTGCCCGGGGCGATCGTGCTGGGGTTGGTGACCTTCATGCTCAGCCTGATCCCCATGGGGCCGCCACTGGCCTGGATCCCGGCCACCGCTTGGCTGGTGTGGAAGGGCGAATACGGCATGGCGGTGTTCCTGGGCGTCTGGGGCACCTTCGTCATCAGTGGCGTGGACAACGTGCTCAAACCGTACCTGATCAGCCGTGGGGGCAACCTGCCGCTGGTGATCGTGCTGCTGGGCGTGTTCGGCGGCTTGCTTGCCTTCGGCTTCATTGGCCTGTTCATCGGGCCGACTTTGCTGGCGGTAGGCTACAGCCTGCTGCTGGACTGGAGCCGTAACGCGGCGCAGCCGCCGCCACAACAATAAGCCTGTAACGGCCCTGTTGCGGGCTTGCCCGCTCCCACAGGTACCACACAGGCCTTGAAGGCTGTGCAGTGCCCGTGGGAACGGGCGAGCCCGCAAAAGGGCCGTTACAGGCAAACCACAACGCTGATCTTTACGCATTCTTTATCCCCACCCCCATCCCCCGATCTCGCCCCTTTACGCCCCTCCCTCGGACAATTTCCCCAAAGCGGCCCAAGCCGTAACACGGGGAGAACCACACATGAACATGCTCGACGGGCTGTCACTGCTGCTGGCAGTGGCATTGGCGTTTTATCTGCTGGTGGCGCTGCTGCGCGCCGATCGCAGCTAGGGAGCGGCCATGCACAGTTACGATTTCGCCTTGCTCCTGGCATTCTTTGCCATTGTGCTGCTACCAGCACCCTGGCTCGGGCGGTTCTACTTCAAGGTCATGGAAGGCCAGCGTACCTGGCTGACGCCGGTGCTGGGGCCGGTCGAGCAGGGCTGTTACCGGCTGGCGGGTGTGAACGCCAGCCAGGAGCAGAACTGGCGGCAATACACCCTGGCCCTGCTGGCGTTCAATCTGGTCGGCTTCCTGCTGCTGTTTGCCGTGCTGCTGTTGCAGGGCTACCTGCCACTCAACCCTCAGCACCTGCCTGGCCAGGAATGGTCGCTGGCGTTCAACACCGCCGTCAGTTTCGTTACCAACACCAACTGGCAGGCCTACAGCGGTGAGGCGTCGGTCAGCTATCTGAGCCAGATGCTTGGCCTGACCGTGCAGAACTTTGTCAGCCCTGCCACCGGCCTGGCCGTGCTGGTTGCCCTGTGCCGCGGTATCGCCCGGCGCAGCGCGACGACGCTGGGCAACTTCTGGGTCGACATGACCCGTGCCACCCTCTACGGCCTGTTGCCGCTGTGCTTGCTGCTGGCACTGTTGCTGGTGTGGCAGGGCGTACCGCAGACCTTTGCCGACTACGCCCACGCACTGACCTTGCAAGGTGCCGACCAGACCATTCCGCTGGGGCCGGCCGCCAGCCAGATCGCCATCAAGCAACTGGGTACCAATGGCGGTGGCTTCTTCGGCGTCAACTCGGCGCACCCGTTCGAAAACCCAACGGCCTGGAGCAACCTGTTCGAGGTGGCATCGATCATCCTCATTCCGGTGGCGTTGGTGTTCACCTTCGGTCACTACGTCAAGGACCTGCGTCAGAGCCGCGCCATCCTCGCCTGCATGCTTGCCCTGTTCCTGATCGGCGGCAGCACGGCGTTGTGGTCCGAGCACCAGCCAAACCCGGCGCTGGAAAGCACGCAGGTGCAGCAGACCGCCCCCCTGGAGGGCAAGGAAAGCCGCTTCGGCACTACCGGTTCGGTGCTGTGGGCGGTCACCACCACCGCCGCCTCCAACGGTTCGGTCAACGCCATGCACGACAGCCTGAACCCGCTGACCGGTATGGTGGCGATGGTCAACATGATGGTCGGCGAGGTGATATTCGGCGGCGTCGGCGCGGGCCTCTACGGCATGCTGCTGTTCGTCCTTATCGCGGTGTTCCTGGCCGGGCTGATGATTGGCCGTACCCCGGAATACCTGGGCAAGAAGCTGCAGGCCCGTGAAGTGCAGCTTCTGGTGGCAACCCTGCTGGTGATGCCGGTCGGCGTGCTGGTACTTGGCGCCATCGCCGCCAGCCTGCCCGGCCCGGCCGGGGCGGTCACCAACCCGGGGGCGCATGGTTTCAGCCAGTTGCTGTACGCCTATACCTCGGGCTCGGCCAACAACGGCTCGGCCTTTGCCGGGTTTGGCGCCAACACCGTGTACCACAACCTGATGATCGGCCTGGCCATGCTCATCGGCCGCTTCGGCTACATCCTGCCGATACTGGCGTTGGCCGGCAGCCTGGCGGCGAAAAAAAGCGCTCCGCTGGGGCAGAACAGCTTCCCGACTCACGGCCCGCTGTTCACCGGCTTGCTGCTGGTGACCATCCTGCTGGTCGGTGGCCTGACCTTCCTGCCGACCCTGGCCCTTGGGCCAATCGCCGAACACCTTAGCCTGGGTTTTTGAGGACCGATCATGAACATGCCCATTCCTGAAGTGAATAGCCGGCACAATGCCAAGGACCAGACCCGCTTCGCCGCGCTGTGGCGCCCGGCGCTGGTGCAGGCGTTCGTCAAGCTCGACCCGCGTCAGCTCAAGCGCTCCCCGGTAATGCTGGTGGTGGCCCTGACCGCGGTGCTGACCACTGTGCTGTGTTTTGCCCCCGGCGGCGGCGTGAGCACCGGCGTTGCGGTGCAGATTGCCCTGTGGCTGTGGTTCACCGTGTTGTTCGCCAACTTCGCCGAGGCGTTGGCCGAAGGCCGTGGCAAGGCCCGCGCCGACAGCCTCAAGGCCGGCAGCCAGGGCCTGACCGCCCAGCGTCGTCTGCGTGATGGCAGCTACGAGACGGTAGCTGCCAGCGCGCTGCGCAAGGACGACGTGGTACGCGTGGTCGCCGGCGAAATGATCCCCGGCGACGGCGAGGTGATTGAAGGCATTGCGGCCGTCAACGAGGCGGCCATTACCGGCGAGTCCGCGCCGGTAATACGCGAATCAGGTGGCGACCGCTCGGCGGTGACCGGCAATACGCGGCTGGTCTCCGACTGGCTGCTTGTCCGCATCACCAGCAACCCGGGCGAGTCGACCCTGGACCGCATGATCGCCCTGGTTGAAGGGGCCAAGCGGCAGAAGACCCCGAACGAAATCGCCCTCGACATCCTGCTGATCGGCCTGACCCTGATTTTCCTGATCGTGGTGGTGACCTTGCAGCCGTTCGCCCACTTAGTGGGTGGCAGCCTGCCGCTGATCTTCCTGGCCGCGCTGCTGGTGACGCTGATCCCGACCACCATCGGCGGCCTGCTGTCGGCCATCGGTATCGCCGGCATGGACAGGCTGGTACGGCTGAATGTCATTGCCCGCTCGGGCCGCGCCGTCGAGGCGGCCGGGGACGTGCATACGCTGATGCTCGACAAGACCGGCACCATCACCTTCGGTAACCGCCGCTGCAGCGCACTGCATGCTGCACCGGGCATTACCGCCAAGGAGCTGGGGGAGGGCGCCTTGCTGGCCTCGCTGTCCGACGACACCGCCGAAGGCAAATCGATTGTCGAATACCTGCGCCAGTTGCACGACTTTGTCGACCCGCCTGCCGGGCAGTTCGAAGCGGTGGCTTTCAGTGCCGAGACACGCCTGTCGGGCATCGACTTCCAGCAGCACCGCTACCGCAAGGGCGCCGTCGATGCGGTGCTGGCCTTTGTCGGTATGCAACGCCTGGAAATGCCGGCGGCGCTGGCCCGTGAAGTCGAACGCATCGCGCAGAGTGGTGGCACCCCGTTGCTGGTGTGCGTCGACAAGCGCTTGCTGGGTGTGATCCACCTCAAGGACGTGGTCAAGCCTGGTATCCGCGAGCGCTTCGCCGAGCTGCGCAAGCTGGGCATCCGCACGGTGATGGTAACCGGTGACAACCCGTTGACTGCGGCCGCCATCGCCGCCGAAGCGGGGGTAGATGACGTGCTGGCTGAGGCCACGCCCGAGAAGAAGCTGGCGCGTATTCGCCAGGAGCAGAATGACGGCCGCCTGGTTGCCATGTGTGGCGACGGTGCCAACGACGCCCCGGCACTGGCCCAGGCTGACGTAGGCATGGCCATGAACGACGGCACTCAGGCTGCGCGGGAGGCCGCCAACATGGTCGACCTGGACAGCGACCCGACCAAGCTGCTGGACGTAGTCCAGGTCGGCAAGGAGCTGCTGGTCACCCGCGGTGCGTTGACAACGTTCTCCATTGCCAACGACGTGGCCAAATACTTCGCCATCCTGCCGGCGCTGTTCGCTGCCATCTACCCGCAACTGGGTGTGCTCAACCTGATGCAACTGGCCAGCCCGCAGAGCGCCATCCTGTCGGCGATCGTGTTCAACGCACTGATCATCATCGTGCTGATCCCGCTGGCGCTGCGTGGGGTGCGCGTGCAGGCGGCCAGTGCGGCGCACCTGTTGCGGCGCAACCTGCTGATCTACGGGCTGGGTGGCATTGTGGTGCCGTTTGCCGGGATCAAGCTGATCGACCTGCTGCTCAACGCCCTGAATCTGGTCTGAGGAGGCCGCCATGACTGCTTATCTACGCCCGGCATTGAGCCTGGCTTTGTTGATGACCCTGGTGACGGGCGCCCTGTATCCGCTGGCGGTGACCGGTATTGCCCAAGTCGCTTTCCCGAGCCAGGCCAACGGTAGCCTGGTACGCGATGCGCAAGGCCAGGTGCGGGGTTCGGCATTGATCGCCCAGGACTTCCAGGGCGATGGCTGGTTCCACTCGCGGCCCTCGGCAGGTGCCTACGCGACCGTGGCCAGCGGCGCCAGCAACCTGTCGCCGAGCAACCCGGCGCTGGTTGAGCGGGTAAAGGGCGATGCGGCCACGTTGTATCAGGCGCAGCAGGGGCCAGTGCCGCAGGCGCTGCTGACCACCTCGGGCAGCGGCCTGGACCCGCACTTGCCACCGGAGGCCTTGGCCTATCAGATCCCGCGGGTGGCGGCGGCACGGCAGCTGCCGGTCGAGCGCTTGCAAGCCTTGCTGGAACAGGCCACCCTCCACCCATTGATCGGCCCGCCGGTGGTCAACGTGCTGGCGTTGAACCAGGCCTTGGAAAAGCTTGCCATTGTCAGGTAATCGAAGCGCTGGCAGGAAGCCTGTAGAAGCGGGTTTACCCGCGAATGCGGTGGTAGTGCCACTGACGTATTCGCGGGTAAACCGCTCCTACACGTTAAGGGGGCTTTCCCTGAAGTGGCCGACTGCTGGAAAAAGCAAAGGATGAAACATGAGTGACTCCGCCCGCGCCGATGCGCTGTTGGCCAACCTCCCACGCACCGGCCGGGGCCGGCTGAAGGTGTTCCTTGGCGCTGCCCCCGGCGTCGGCAAGACCTTCGCCATGCTCCAGGCTGCACACGCTCAGCAACGCCAGGGCGTGCAGGTGTTGGCCGGGGTGGTCGAAACCCATGGCCGCGCCGAAACCGAAGCGTTGCTCGGAGGGCTGCATCAGCAGCCCTTGTTGCGTAGCCAGTACCGTGGCGTCACCCTCGAGGAAATGGACCTTGACGGCCTGCTGCGTGCCGCGCCGGCCTTGGCCCTGGTGGACGAACTGGCCCACACGAACGCCCCCGGCAGCCGCCACGCCAAACGCTGGCAGGACGTGCAAGAACTCTTGGCCGCGGGCATCGACGTGTACACCACGGTCAACGTCCAGCACCTGGAAAGCCTCAACGACAAGGTCCGCGACATTACCGGCGTGCAAGTGCGCGAGACCCTGCCGGACTGGGTGCTGCAGGAAGCGTTCGAGCTGGTGCTGATCGACCTGCCTCCGCGAGAGCTGCTCGAACGCCTGCGTGAAGGCAAGGTGTACGTGCCCGAGCAGGCTCGGGCGGCCATCGATGCGTATTTTTCGCAAACCAACCTCACCGCCCTGCGCGAGCTGGCCATGCAGACCGCCGCTGCTCAGGTCGATGCCGACCTGGCCCACGGCTATCGTCAGCGCGGCCAGGAGGCGCCGGCCTTGCGCGGCCGGTTGCTGGTGGGCATAGACGGTGATGACCAGGCCGAACGCCTGGTGCGCCATGCCAGCCGCGTGGCCCAGCGCCGCCACCTGCCGTGGAGCCTGGTGCATGTGGACAACGGCCGCCTGCGTGACGAAACCGCACGGCATCGTTTGCAAGCCGCGCAGCAACTGGCCGAGCGACTGGGCGGGGAGGTGGTGCTGCTGCGTGCTGGCGAAGTGGCCCGTACGCTGATCCAGCATGCTGTCGAACGGCGGGCCAGCCTGGTGCTGGTCGGGCAGTCCCGCAACCGCCTGCGTCGGCGTTTGTTCGGCGCGGGTGTGGCGGCGCGGCTGCTGCGCGAAAGCCGTGGCCTGGAAATCAACGTGCTGGACCGCGACGTGCAGCCGCCAGCGCCGCGTTCAGCCGTGCGGCGGGTGTGGGTGTGGCGTCATTACCTGCTGGCGCTGCTGGCCACCGTGATGGCTGCGGGTCTGGCCTGGGCGGTGTCCAGTGTGCTGGCGCTGCCCAATATCTCGCTGGTGTTCCTGGCGGCGGTGTTGCTGGTCGCAGTGCGCAGTAGCCTGGGACCTGCGCTGGCTTGCGCCGCGCTGTCGTTCCTGGCCTATGATTTCCTGTTCATACCGCCCAACTTCTCGTTCACCATCCAGCGCGAAGAAGACGTGCTGACACTGGTGTTCTTTCTGTTGATGGCTGCGCTCACCGGCAACCTGGCCGCGCGCCAGCGTCGCCAGTTGCAGGCGCTGCGCGAGACCCAGGCGCAGACCAGCCAGTTGCTCGACCTGTCTCGCCGGTTGACGGTAGCCACCGACCGCCAAGCCATTTTCAAGGCTGCCGGCCAGCACCTGGACGGCTGGCAGGACACCCAGGTGTGCTTGCTGGAGCGCAACGCCGAAGGCCAGTTGCAAGTGGCCAGCGGGGAAGCCTGCACCTTCAGCGACACCGAACGGGCGGCTGCCGATTGGGCCTGGCAGCACGGGCAGGCCGCCGGCCACGGCAGCGATACCCTGCCTAATGGCCGCTGGTGGTGGTGGCCATTGGCGGTGGACGATCAGCCGCTGGCCCTGCTGGGGGTGCGCCCGCGCAACGGGCAGCCGCTCAGCGACCCACGCCGGCGCCTGCTCACCGCCCTAGGCCAGCCCCTGGCCCAGGCCCTGGCCCGTGCACGCCTGGCCGAGCAGCTGGAGGCCGCACGCCTGCACGGCGAAACCGAGCAACTGCGCAGCGCCCTGCTGGCTTCCGTGTCCCATGACTTGCGCACGCCGTTGACCGCCATGCGTGGCAGCATCGACAGCCTGTTGGCGTTGGGCGATGCGATCCCGGCTGAAGACCGCCGCGAGCTGCTGGAGGGCACCCGCAACGAGGCCGAACGCCTCGATCGCTACATCCAGAACCTGCTGGACATGACCCGCCTGGGCCATGGCGGCCTCAAGCTGGCCCGCGACTGGGTGGCCCCGGCGGATATCGTCGGCAGTGCGCTCAACCGCCTGCGGGTGGTGCTGGCGCCGCTGCGTGTGCACAGGGACGTGCCGGCCGAGCTGCCATTGCTGTTCGTGCATGCGGCGTTGATCGAGCAGGCACTGGTCAACGTGCTGGAAAACGCCGCACGCTTTTCGCCGGCCAATGGTCGGCTTGAGCTGCAGGTGGCGGTGCATGACGACCAGCTGCGC
The DNA here is from genome assembly GCF_043106005.1 of Pseudomonas sp. GLN_2. NCBI lineage: Bacteria > Pseudomonadati > Pseudomonadota > Gammaproteobacteria > Pseudomonadales > Pseudomonadaceae > Pseudomonas > Pseudomonas sp. GLN_2. The sequence goes on from NZ_JBICMC010000033.1 coordinate 48,755, forward strand.
TTGACCGTCAGCGACCAGGGCCCCGGCATTCCCGAAGATGACCGCGAAAAAATCTTCGACATGTTCTACACCGCCGCCCGTGGCGACCGCGGCGGGCAGGGTACCGGGCTGGGCCTGGCGATCTGCCAGGGCATGATCGGTGCCCATGGCGGGCAGATTCTGGTGGGCGAAGGCATTGATGGCCAAGGCACCAGCATCACTCTATGCTTGCCGCTGCCTCCTCAACCTGAAGCCGAAAGCGAAACCCCATGAGCCAGTCCGCCACCCTGTTGGTCATCGACGATGAACCGCAGATCCGCAAGTTCCTGCGTATCAGCCTGGCCTCGCAAGGCTACAAGGTGCTGGAGGCCGCCACCGGTACCGAAGGGTTGGCCCAGGCGGCATTGGGCAAGCCGGACCTGGTGGTGCTCGACCTGGGGCTGCCGGACATGGACGGCCAGCAGGTACTGCGTGAGTTGCGCGAATGGAGTGCAGTGCCGGTGATGGTGTTGTCGGTGCGTGCCAGTGAAGTGCAGAAGGTCGATGCGCTGGATGGTGGCGCCAATGACTATGTGACCAAGCCGTTCGGTATCCAGGAGTTTCTCGCGCGCGTGCGGGCGTTGCTGCGCCAGGTGCCACAAGCCGGCGGCTCGGAAGTGGCAGCCAGCTTTGGGCCGCTGACGGTGGATTTTGCCTTCCGCCGGGTGACGCTTGAGGGTGTTGAGGTGGCATTGACACGCAAGGAGTATGCTTTGCTGGCGCTGTTGGCCGGGCACCCCGGGCGGGTGATTACCCAGCAGCAGCTGCTCAAGGATATCTGGGGGCCGACCCATGCGGAGGATACCCACTACCTGCGCATCGTGGTCGGGCATCTGCGACAGAAGCTGGGCGATGACCCCACGGCGCCGCGGTTCATCATTACCGAGGCGGGGGTTGGCTACAGGCTGGTAGCGCCGACAGCATAACCCTCCCAAAGGCGATCGCCTGCAGGGCCTGGACGTGCGCAAGGGTGTCAGGCCCTGGGGGGTTCCTTCTCGAACAGCTGGCGCATGACTTCCAGGTAGCGTCGCGCGCCCAGGCCCAACGGGCGCGACTTGATCCAGATGATGTCTACCCACAAGCGCAGGCGGCTGGCCATGTTGTCGAAGCGCACCTCGGCCAGCGCGCCCGAGGCAATCAGCGGTTCGACCAATGGCTGCGGCAGGTAGGCCCAGCCCAGCCCGGACTGCACCAGGTCCAGCGTGGCCAGGTAGCTGTCGGTCAGCCAGATGCGCCGGGACAGCACCATGCGTGGGTCCGATCCGGTGGCCTTGCCCGAAGCCACGATGATCTGCCGTTGTTCGGCAAAGGCCTCTTCAGGCAATGGCGTACCGCTGTTCTGCCCGGCCGGATGGCGTGGTGAGGCAACGGCCACCAGCAGTTGGCTGCCGGCTTCGAGGAAGGATTCGCGCTCATCGATGCCGGGCCGTTCGAACACCAATGCCAATTGCACACTGCCGTCATGCAGCAGGCGAATGGCCTCGGTCTGGGTGGCCGAACGTACCTCGACTTCCAGGCTGGGAAATGCCTGGGCGAGGATTTCCAGCGGCTGGCTCCAGCGGCCGGTCTGCAACTCGGGCGCCATGGCGATGGTCAGGCGCTTTTCCAGGCCTTTGTGCAATTGCAGGGCCTGGGCATCCAGCAGGTTGAGTTGGCAGATGACCTGCCTGGCCTGAGGTTCCAGCGCCAGGGCGGCGTTGGTGGGCAAGGCTTTGCGCGTGGCCCGGTCGAACAGGGGCAGGTCCAGTTCCGCTTCCAGTTGGGCGATTGCCATGCTCACGGCTGAAGGCACACGGCCCAGCTTGCGGGCGGCGGCGGAGAACGAGCCGGCATCGAGCACCGCGAGGAAAATCGCCAGGGAGTCGCTGGTAAAGGCCATTGTCGAAAACCTGCTGACGGGAGCGTTGTGGCCGAAAAGTATGAACACTCATCGGCCAGCTTCACAATCCCTACAGCCCTTCACCCAGTACCTGATCAATACAATCGACAAAGTAGTCCACGCTCGCCCGGCTGGTGCACATCGGTGGCTTGATCTTGAGGATGTTCAGGTAGTCGCCGGTCGGCTGCATGAAGATGCCCAGGTCACGCAGGCGATCGCACAGCATCATGGTTTCTTCGGTGGCCGGCTCCAGGGTGGTGCGGTCGCGCACCAGCTCCAGCCCCAGGTAGAAGCCCGAACCATGTGCCGCTCCGGCCAGCGGGTGCTTGTCGACCAGCGCCTGCAGGCGTGCCTTGAAGTAGCGCCCGGTGTCACGGGCGTTGTCCCACAGGCCTTCCTCCTGCATGACATCCAGCACCGCCATGCCGATGCGGCAACTGACCGGGCTGCCACCGGCCGAGGAGAAGAAGTAGCCCTCGGCCTCCAGTGCCTCGGCGATTTCGCGACGGGTGATGACCACGCCCAGTGGCTGGCCGTTACCCATGCCCTTGGCCATGGTAATGATGTCCGGCACCACGCCCTGTTCCTCGAAGCCCCAGAAGTACTCGCCCAGGCGGCCATAGCCCACCTGCACTTCGTCGGCGATGCACACCCCGCCGCGGGCGCGGACCTTGGCATAGGCTGCGCGCAGGTAGCCTGCGGGCAGCGAGATACCGCCGGCATTGCCGTACACCGGTTCGCAGATGATGCCCGCCAGCTGACGGCCACGGGCGTCGAGGTCAGCCAGCTTGGCGTCGACGTCCTGCAGGTAGTCGGCGGCGCTGTCGGCCCCGCGGAAGCGGCCGCGGAAGGTGTTCGGTGCTTCGACCGGGTGTACCCAGTCCGGGCGGGTTTCCAGGGCTTGCGGGTTGTCGGCGATCGACGTGGAGATGGCATCGGTGGCCACCGACCAGCCGTGGTAGGCCTCCAGCACACTAAGCAGATCGCGCCCGCCACTGTAGGCCCAGGCCAGACGAATCGCCAGGTCGTTGGCCTCGGTGCCGCTGTTGACCATGAACACCCGGTCGAAACCTTCGGGGGCCAGCTCCAGCAGGCGCTCGGAGAATTCGGTGATTGCTGCGTAATGGAAGCGCGAGTTGGTGTTCAGCAGCGACCACTGCCGCGCCGACTCGGCAACCATGCGTGGATGGCCATGGCCCAGCACCGCGACGTTGTTGAGCATGTCCAGATAGGAACGGCCCTGCATGTCGATCAGGTAGTTGCGCCAGCCACGCTCAATGTGCGGCGGTTGCGCATAGTAGTGCTTCTGCGAGCGGGCGAAGCTGGCATCGCGGCGGGCCAGCAGCGCTTGCGGATCGGGTAGCGGCTCGGCATCGCAATCGACGCCCAGCAGGGCGGCCGGTGACGGGCACAGGGCCAGCCAGGCGGCGGCTTGTGAAGGCGTGGCGAAGCGCGGCGGATGGATGCCATTGTCCAGGCACAACTGCACGCTGAGGAAGCCGCAGCTGCTGCCCAGGAACTGGCCCTTTTTCACGGCCTGGCCGTCTGCCGGTGCGTCTTCCAGGCCTTGCAGCCACAAAGCCCAATGCGGGGTGCGCAGGCAGCCCCGGCCGTCGCCGCGGTGCTGCCAGGTGCCGGCTGCCGGGGCTTGCACCGGGCTGCCGTTGGGCACATGCAGCTCGACGCCAAGGGCGCAGGTGGCGGGTTCGTCGGGGCGGTCGATATGGGTTTGCGACAGGCGATACTGCCCGTGCAGGCTGCAGGCCGGGGCAGGGTGCAGGGTTAATAGACGTTGGTCGAAGCCGGGTTGCTCCCAGTTGCCCGCTTCACAATGCTCGCTGAGCACGCCGAGGTCCACGCGCGTCACCGGTTGCCCCGCAAGTTCGGGCAGCAGCGGCGCGCAGCCGGTCAGGTCTGGCGTGGCGGGCTGCAGGCCGGCAGCTTGCAGGATGGCCGCTTGCATTAGCGCGAAAGGCACGGCGGTGGCGGTGTCGAAGATTTCCCACTCATGGGCGACGTTGTCGCGGGTGTACTGGTTGCCCGGGTCCACGGCCAGTTGCTGCGCACTGCTCAGCACCAGCACTGCCGCGCGGTTCAGTACCAGAGGCCACAACGCACGCAGCTCGGCGTCGGTCAGCGGGTTGAGCGCCTGGTAGGCGCTGATCGCCGGCAGGATCCGCAGCGGGTCGCCTTCGGCGTGATGCAGCAGCGCCGCGCAGGTCACCGACAGGTCGGCGATGCGCCACGTGCGCAGCAGGTCGCCGAAGTCGATCACCCCTTGCAACTGCCACTGGCGCTCGCCATCACGGGCCCAGACGGTGTTGTCGTCGGTAATGTCCAGGTGTACGGCCTGGCTTGGCAGCCGATCAACCAGCGGTGCGAGGTGTTCGTCGGCGACGCGGGTGGCGTGTTCGATGCGGACGCGTTGCTCGGTGTTGTGCAGGACGGGCAGCAGATGCTGGATCAACGCCTGGGCGTGTTGCGGGTCCCACTGCAGGGTGCGCGCAAGGCCGGGGTGGTCGAAATCGGCCAGGGCGCTGTCGAGCCGCGCGCACAGCCTGCCCATTTCGGCCATCACCTGCGCTGGCATGTGCTTGAGACGCGTCAACGGTTGACCTTCGATGTAGCCGAGCAGGCGTACCCGCAGCGGTTGGCCATCAACCTCCACGTCCAGCAAGTTTTCGCCGCTGTGCGCCGCACGTACTGCGGGCACCGACAGGCCGTGCTCACGCAGGTAGGCGAGGGCGGCATGCTGCGCCTCCAGCTCCATCTTGGCGTAGCTGCCATGGCAGGCCTTGAGCACGAACTGCCCTTCAGCCGTGTCGACCCGGAAGTTCAGGTCCTGCTGACTGCCCAATGCCGACAAGCCACCGGCAACGCCGTAGTGCGTCTGCAGCAAGGCATGCGCTTGGGCTTCGCTGAGCGTGGGGCCTGGCAGGCTGGCGCGCTGGATCAGCTGCTCGAGGGCAGGGGAGACGTTTTTGTGTTGTTGACTGGGCATGGCTCTACCGTTGGAGCAGGGGGTGAGAACAGCGACTGTATGCCCGATCTGGCTGATGATGAAAGACGATCGTGATCAGAAATCCTGATAAATGGCAGCCCTTTGCCACGTACCTGGGTTGATGTTTGTGTTTGGTAAGCATTACCATTTACATTTGGTTTCACTTCCCCAGCGCTGTCAGGAATTTACCAATGCCTTCCCGTTTTCCCTCACGCCCCGCATTACTGGCGATCTGCTGTTCCGTAACCCTGATGGCGCAGGCTGCCGAGCCGATCCAGCTGGAGGCGACCGATGTCAGCGCCGATGCCTTGAAAGCGCGGCCCGACGCGTTGCCGGACGAGTTTGCCGGAGGCCAGGTTGCCCGTGGCGGGCGGATGGGCGTGCTGGGTAACCAGGACTATATGGATGTGCCGTTTACCATGACCAGTTATACCGCCAAGGTGATCGAGGACCAGCAGGCGGAGGATATCGGTGACGTCTTGGCCAACGATCCTTCGGTGCGTGAATCATTCGGCTTCGGCAACCAGTCCAAGGTGTTCGTGATCCGTGGTTTGCCGTTGGCTGGCGACGATATTTCATTCAATGGCCTGTACGGCATCTTGCCGCGGCAGATCATGTCCACCGACGGCGTCGAGCGGGTCGAGGTGTTCAAGGGGCCCAATGCCTTCCTCAATGGCGTAAGCCCGACTGGCACCGGCCTGGGCGGCAACGTCAACCTGCAGCCCAAGCGCGCCGGCGATGAGCCGACCCGCCGCTATACCCAGGACATCAGCGCTGATGGCCGCATTGGCGAGCACCTGGATATCGGCCAGCGCTTCGGTGAGGACAACCGCTTCGGCGCGCGCCTGAACCTCAGCCAGCGTGAAGGTGAGACCGCCGTCGACGACCAGGACCAGCGCACCAAGCTGTTCACCGCTGGCCTGGACTACCGCGGCGACAACTTCCGCGTGTCGACTGATATCGGCTACCAGAAACAGCGCATCAACCACCTGCGCAATTCGGTGCGCCTGGGCAGCACCGCGACCAAGGCCCCGACCGCACCGGATGCCAGTCACAACTATGGCCAGAACTGGAGTTACAGTGAGTCGGAAGATACCTTCGGCATGGTGCGTGGCGAATGGGACCTGAGCGACAACTGGACCGCCTACCTCGCCGGCGGCGCCCGTCACACGCGCGAGCAGGGTACCTATGGCACGCCGGTACTGGTCGGCAACAGCGGCGCAGCGACGATGACCGCTTCGGACATCGTGCACGGCGAAGACAACACCAGCTTCAGTACCGGCCTGAATGGGCGGCTGCAGACCGGGCCGATCAGCCACCAGATCGCCGTGGGAGCCAATACCATGTGGACCCAGGCGGAAAACGCCTACATCTTCTATTCGCCAATCAGCACCAACATTTACGACACCGTGCAGCAGGCCAAGCCGGGCACGGTCACCAGCACGGGTGGCGACATGGGTGACCCTGGTGTCACCGGCAAGACTCGCGCGCGGAGCATCGCGATTTCCGACACCATTGGCGTCTTCGATGACCGCCTGTTGCTGACTTACGGCTTGCGACGGCAGCAACTGCGGGTGGAAAGCTACACCTACGATGGCACTGTTTCCCAAGGGCAGCCCAACCTGGCGAATGACGGCAGCCGCAAAGGCGACCCATACGAGGAGTCCATCACCACACCGGTCTATGGCATCGTTTTCAAGGCCACCGACAGCATTTCCTTGTATGCCAACCGCATCGAAGGCCTGGCGCAGGGGCCGACGGCGCCAGGCAATGTGTCGAACGCCAACGAGATGTTCCCGCCAGGCCGTACCAAGCAGCTTGAGGCTGGTATCAAGTTCGACCGACAGACCTTTGGTGCGAACCTGGCCGTGTTCCGTATCGAGAAGCCTTCGGACGGCTATACCTTGAACAATGTCTTCATTCGTGACGGCGAGCAGGTCAACAAAGGCCTGGAGTTGAGTGTGTTCGGCGAGCCGGTACAGGGCTTACGCCTGATGGCCGGCGGCACGCGCATGACCTCGGAGCAGAAAAATACCGCCAACGGCAGCAACGATGGCAACCATGCCATCGGCGTGCCGACGTTCCAGCTCAATGCCAGCGTCGACTGGGACGTGCCCGGCGTGCCGGGACTGGCGCTGAATGCGAGGATGCTGCGCACCGGTGGCCAGTTCGTCGATGCGGCGAACAATGTCAGTCTGCCGACCTGGAACCGTTTCGATGCCGGTGCCCGCTACAAGTTGAAGGTAGCGGAGAAAGACCTGACCTTGCGGGTGAATGTGGAGAACCTGACCGACAAGAACTACTGGGCTTCGGCTAACGGCGGTTACCTGACCCAGGGTGACCCGCGACTGGTGAAGTTCTCCGGGACCATTGATTTCTGATAACCCGGGCGTACGTAATCTCCAGGTGTTCTATGCCCGATTGCGTCAGGGCACCTGCCTTGGGTTTTGCGGTGTTGCGTAGATCGAGCGCCGCAAGAATCAAGGCGAACACACACCCTTCTCCTACATATTCCCAACCTCCAGAAACGCCGCCTCCAGCAACTGTCGCGTATAGGGATGCTGTGGCGCATGGAAGATTGCCTGCGCGTCCCCTTGCTCTACCACACGCCCATGCTTGATCACCATCAATTGATGGCTCAACGCCTTGACCACTGCCAGGTCATGGCTGATGAACAAGTAGGTCAGGTTGTACTTCTGCTGCAGATTACGCAGCAGCTCGACCACTTGCCGCTGCACGGTACGGTCCAGCGCCGAGGTGGGCTCATCCAGCAGAATCAGCGCCGGCTTCAGCACCAGCGCCCGGGCAATCGCTATGCGCTGGCGCTGGCCACCCGAAAACTCATGCGGGTAGCGATGCCGCGTGCGCGGGTCCAGCCCCACTTCCTCCAGCGCCGCGATGATCGCCGCTTCCTGTTCCTGCGCATTGCCAATACCGTGAATGCGCAACCCTTCGCCGACGATATCCGCTACGCACATGCGCGGGCTAAGGCTGCCAAATGGGTCCTGGAACACCACCTGCATTTCCCGCCGCAGGGGGCGCACGGCTTTCTGGTTCAGCCCTTCGAGGTTCTGCCCATGAAAGCGAATGCCGCCCTGGCTGGAAATCAGTCGCAAGATCGCCAGGCCTAATGTGGACTTGCCCGACCCGGATTCGCCAACAATGCCCAGCGTCTGGCCCTGGGGCAAGCTGAAGTTGACCCCGTCCACCGCCTTCACATGGTCGACCGTGCGCTGCAGAAAGCCCTTCTTGATCGGGAACCACACCTTGAGGTCATCCACCTCCAGCAACGGCGCGCCCACCGGATTGTGCGCCGGCAGCCCGCTGGGTTCGGCATTGATCAGCATCTGGGTGTAGTGGTGCTGTGGCGAGCTGAACAGCGTGGCGCATTCGGCTTGCTCGACAATTTGCCCGCGCTGCATCACGCACACGCGGTGGGCGATGCGGCGCACCAGGTTCAGGTCATGGCTGATCAGCAACAGGGCCATGCCCATACGCGCCTGCAATTCCTTGAGCAGCTCGAGGATCTTCAGCTGCACGGTCACATCCAGCGCCGTGGTCGGCTCGTCGGCAATCAGCAGCTCGGGCTCGTTGGCCAGCGCCATGGCGATCATTACCCGCTGGCGCTGGCCGCCCGACAATTCGTGGGGCAGGGCCTTGAGGCGCTTGCGCGGCTCTGGAATGCCGACCATATCCAGCAACTCCAGGGTGCGCGCAGTCGCTTCCTTGCCCGTCAGGCCCTTGTGCAGCAGGAGGATTTCGTTGATCTGCTTTTCGATGCAATGCAGCGGGTTGAGCGAGGTCATCGGCTCCTGGAAGATCATCGCAATGCGGTTGCCGCGAATGCGCTGCAGGGTCTTCTCGCTCTGCTGCAGCAGGTCCTTGCCTTCGTAGCGGATGCTGCCGCTGGGGTGCCTGGCCAGGGGATAGGGCAGCAGGCGCAGGATCGAGTGCGCGGTGACCGATTTGCCCGAGCCACTTTCGCCCACCAGGGCCAGTGTCTCGCCTTTGCGAATATCGAAGCTGACGCCGTCCACCACCCGGTTGACCTGGTCCCCGGTCACGAACTCCACGGCCAGGTCCCGCACTTCGATCAGGTTCTGTTCACTCATGTCACTTCCTCGGGTCGAAGGCGTCGCGGGCGGATTCGCCGATGAACACCAGCAGGCTCAGCATCAGCGCCAGCACGGCAAAGGCGCTGATGCCCAGCCATGGCGCTTGCAGGTTGGACTTGCCCTGCGCCACCAGTTCGCCCAGCGAGGGCGAACCGGCGGGCAGGCCGAAGCCGAGGAAGTCCAGGGCGGTGAGGGTGCCGATGGCGCCGGTGAGAATGAATGGCATGAAGGTCATGGTCGAGATCATGGCGTTGGGCAGGATGTGCCGGTACATGATCGCGCCGTTGCGCATGCCCAGGGCGCGCGCGGCGCGCACGTATTCCAGGTTGCGCCCGCGCAGGAACTCGGCGCGTACCACGTCCACCAGGCTCATCCACGAGAACAGCAGCATGATGCCCAGCAGCCACCAGAAGTTGGGCTGCACGAAGCTGGCCAGGATGATCAGCAGGTACAACACAGGCAGGCCGGACCAGATTTCCAGAAAGCGTTGCCCGGCGAGGTCGACCCAACCACCGTAGAACCCCTGTAGGGCGCCTGCGATGACGCCGACAATGGAGCTGGCCACGGTCAAGGTGAGGGCAAACAGAACCGAGATGCGGAAGCCGTAGATCACCCGCGCCAGCACGTCGCGGCCCTGGTCGTCGGTGCCCAGCCAGTTGTCCGCCGAAGGTGGGGCGGGGGCGGGGACGCGCAGGTCATAGTTGATGCTCTGGTAGCTGAACGGAATGGGTGCCCACAGCACGAAGCTGTCTTTCTTCGCCAGCAGTTCGCGGATGTAGGGGCTCTTGTAGTTGGCTTCCAGCGGGAATTCCCCGCCGAAGGTGGTTTCCGGGTAGCGCTTGAACGCCGGGAAGTACCATTGGCCGTCGTAACGTACGGCGATCGGTTTGTCGTTGGCGATCAGTTCGGCGCCCAGGCTCAGCCCGAACAGAATCAGGAACAGCCACAGCGACCACCAGCCACGGCGGTTGGCCTTGAAACGCTCGAAGCGCCGGCGGTTGAGGGGGGACAAGGCCATGTCAGTGCTCCCGGCTGGCAAAGTCGATGCGCGGATCGACCAAGGTGTAGGTCAGGTCGCCGATCAGTTTCACCACCAGCCCTAGCAGGGTGAAGATGAACAGGGTGCCGAAGACCACCGGGTAGTCGCGGTTGATGGCCGCTTCGAAACTCATCAGGCCCAGGCCGTCGAGGCTGAAGATCACCTCGATCAGCAAGGAGCCTGTGAAAAAGATGCCGATGAACGCCGAAGGGAAACCGGCGATCACCAGCAGCATGGCGTTGCGGAACACATGACCGTACAGCACCCGTGATCGGCTCAGGCCCTTGGCTTTGGCGGTGACCACGTATTGTTTGTTGATCTCGTCGAGGAAGCTGTTCTTGGTCAGCAGGGTCATGGTGGCGAAGTTGCCGATGACCAGCGCGGTGATTGGCAGCACCAGGTGCCAGAAGTAGTCCAGCACCTTGCCGGTGGTGCTCAGTTCGTCGAAGTTGTTGGAGGTGAGGCCACGCAGGGGGAACCAGTCGAAGTAGCTGCCACCGGCGAACAGCACGATCAGCAGGATGGCGAACAGGAACGCCGGGATGGCGTAGCCGACGATGATCGCCGAACTGGTCCACACGTCGAAGTGGCTGCCGTGGCGCACGGCCTTGGCGATCCCCAGCGGGATCGACACCAGGTACATGATCAGCGTACTCCACAGCCCCAGCGAGATCGAAACCGGCATCTTCTCGGCGATCAGGTCGATCACCTTGGCGTCGCGGAAGAAGCTGTCGCCGAAGTCCAGCCGGGCGTAGTTCTTGACCATGATCCACAGGCGCTCGGGCGGCGACTTGTCGAAACCGTACATGCGCTCGATTTCAGCGATCAGGGCCGGGTCCAGGCCCTGGGCGCCGCGGTAGTTGGAGCCAGCCACGGAAACCTCGGCGCCGCCACCTGCAATGCGGCTGGTGGCGCCTTCGAAGCCTTCGAGCTTGGCGATCATTTGCTCGACCGGGCCACCGGGGGCGGCCTGGACGATGATGAAGTTGATGATGAGGATGCCGAACAGGGTCGGGATGATCAGCAGCAGGCGGCGCAGGATGTAGGCCAGCATCTTAGTTGGCCTCTTGCGCAGGCGCTTCGCTGACCGCCGGGGTTACATCGGGCTTGATCCACCAGGTGTCGATGCCGATGTCGTACTTGGGCGACACGTTCGGGTGGCCGATGTGGTTCCAGTAGGCCACACGCCAGGTCTTGATGTGCCAGTTGGGGATCACGTAGTAGCCCCACAGCAACACGCGGTCGAGGGCGCGGCAGTGGTCGACCAGGCTCTGGCGCGAGTCGGCGTTGATCAGCTGGTCCACCAGTTGGTCGATGGCCGGGTCGCGCAGGCCGATGAAGTTGCGGCTGCCGGGGTTGTCGGCGGCGGCGCTGGACCAGAACTCGCGCTGCTCGTTGCCTGGCGAGTTGGATTGCGGGTAGCCGCCAACGATCATGTCGTAGTCACGCGAGCGCAGGCGGGTGATGTACTGCGAAACGTCGACTCGGCGAATGTTCAGCTCGATACCGAGGTCGGCAAGGTTGCGCTTGAACGGCAGCAGAATGCGTTCGAACTCGGTCTGCGCCAGCAGGAACTCGATGCTTGCCGGCTTGCCTTGGGCGTCGACCATCTTGTCGTCGACGATTTTCCAGCCGGCTTCCTGCAACAGCTTGTAGGCCTGGCGCTGTTGCTCGCGGATCATGCCGCTGCCGTCACTGACCGGGTTGTGGAAGACCTCGGTAAATACTTGCTCGGGCACTTTGCCGCGCAGTGGTTCGAGGATTTTCAGCTCGTTGGGGCTGGGTAGGCCGCGGGCGGCCATTTCCGAGTTCTCGAAGTAGCTGCCGGTACGGGTGTAGGCGCCGTTGAACAGCTGCTTGTTGGTCCACTCGTAGTCCAGCAGCAGGCTCAGTGCCTGGCGCACACGCACATCCTGGAACACCGGGCGGCGGATGTTGAAGATGAAGCCCTGCATGCCGGTGGGGTTGCCGTTGGGCAGCTCTTCCTTGATCAGGCGACCTTCGCGCACGGCGGGCACGTTGTAGGCGGTGGCCCAGTTCTTTGCACTGACTTCCAGGCCATAGTCGAATGCCCCGGCCTTGAGGGCCTCCAGGGCGACGGTGGTGTCGCGGTAGGCGTCGAACGTCATGACATCGAAGTTGTAGAAGCCACGGTTGATGGGCAGGTCCTTGGCCCAGTAGTCCTTGACCCGCTCGTAGCGCACCGAGCGCCCGGCCTTGACCTCGGCGACCTTGTACGGGCCGCTGCCCAACGGGATTTCCAGGTTGCCGCGGTTGAACTCGCGGTTTTCGTACCAGTGCTTGGGCAGTACCGGCAGTTGGCCGAGGATCAGTGGCAGCTCGCGGTTGTTCTTGTGCTTGAACTTGAACAGCACCTTCAGCGGGTCTTCGGCGACCACTTCGGCGACGTCGGCGTAGTACTGGCGGTACAGCGGGGCGCCGTCCTTCATCAGGGCGTTGAAGGTGAACACCACGTCGTCGGCGCGCATCGGATGGCCGTCATGGAAGCGCGCTTCAGGGCGCAGGTAGAAGCGCACCCAGCTGTTGTCCGGGGCCTTTTCGATCTTGCCGGCCACCAGGCCGTATTCGGTGAACGGTTCATCCTGGCTCTGGCGCATCAGGGTGTCGTAGATAATGCCGATGTTCTCGGCCGCCACGCCTTTGTTGATGAACGGGTTGAGGCTGTCGAAGCCGCCGAAGCTGGACTGGCGGAAGGTGCCGCCCTTGGGCGCATCCGGGTTGACGTAGTCGAAGTGCTTGAAGTCGGCGGGGTACTTGGGTGGCTCGTCGTAAAGGGTGAGCGCGTGCTGCGGTGCGGCCAGCGCGGGAAGGCTCAGGCAGGCGAGCAACAGGCTGCCTGCCAGCCGGCGCAGACGGTGCGTTGGCGTCATTGGGCTTTCTCCGAAGTCTTGATCCACCAGCTGTTCAGCCCAAGGGTGTAGGGCGGCGTGGTGACGAAGGCGAACCGGTTGCGGTAGGCCAGGCGATGGTTGTCGAGGTACCAGTTGGGGATCATGTAGTAGTGCCATGAAAGCACGCGGTCCAGGGCGCGGGCAGCGGCGACCTGGTCATCGCGGGTGCGGGCGGCGAGCAGGGTGTCGAGCAGGTGGTCGACCACCGGGTCCTTGACCCCAGCATAGTTCTTGCTGCCCTTTGTCGCGGCCTGGCTGGAATGGAAATACAGCCACTGTTCGAGGCCGGGGCTGAGGGTCTGGTTCAGGGTCATCAGAATCATGTCGAAATCGAACTGGTCCAGGCGTTGTTTGTACTGGGCACGGTCCACGGTGCGCAAGCGCGCATCAATGCCGATGCTGGACAGGTTTTCGACATAAGGTTGCAGGATGCGTTCAAGGTTGGGGTTTACCAACAGCAGCTCCATGCGCAGCTGCTGGCCCTTGCTGTCGACCAGGCGCTGGCCGTTCAGCTTCCACCCGGCTTCAGCGAGCAGGCCCAAGGCCTGGCGCAGGGTCTGACGGCTAATGCCACGGCCATCGGTGTGGCTGACCTTGTACGGTTCGCTGAACAGCTTGGCCGGCAACTGGTCACGGAACGGCGCCAGCAGCAGCCACTCCTTGCCGGTGGGCAGGCCGCTGGCGGCGAACTCGCTGTTGGGGTAGTAGCTGGTCGAGCGGCGGTAGGCGCTGCTGAACAGCGCGCGGTTGGTCCACTCGAAGTCCAGCATCAGCCCCAGCGCCTGGCGTACCCGCGGGTCACTGAACGCGGCCCGGCGGCTGTTCATGAACAGGCCCTGTGTTTGCGTGGGGATGCTGTGCGGGATTTGTGCCTTGATCACTTCACCCCGGCGCACGGCAGGGAAGTTGTAACCGTTGGCCCAGTTTTTTGCCTGGTGCTCGATATAGATGTCGAACTCGCCGGCCTTGAAGGCTTCGAAGGCCACCGTCGCGTCGCGATAGAACTCGTATTCGACCCGATTGAAATTGTACTTGCCACGGTTGACCGCCAGGTCTTTGCCCCAGTAGTTCTTCACTCGCTCGAACACCAGGCGTCGTCCGGGTTGTACCTGGGTGATGCGGTAGGGGCCGCTGCCCAACGGGGGCTCGAAGGTGGTGGCCTTGAAGTCGCGCTTCTGCCAGTAGTGTTTGGGCAGCACCGGCATTTCGCCCAGACGCAGGATCAGCAGCGGGTTGCCGGCGCGTTTGAACACGAAGCGGATGCGTAGCGGGCCGAGGATGTCTACCCGCTGCACTTCCTGCAGGTTGGTGCGGTAGATCGGGTGGCCATCCTTGAGCAGCGTGCGGTACGAGAAGGCCACGTCAGCCGAGGTGATGGGCTGGCCGTCATGCCAGCGGGCTTCGGGGCGCAGGTTGAACACCACCCAGCTGCGGTCCTCGCTGTACTCCACCGAGCGGGCGATCAGGCCGTAGCTGGAGGTTGGCTCGTCACCGGACGGGTCGTACTGGCCAGTGCCGACCATCAGTGGCTCGTTCAGCTCACTGATGCCGTACTGCTGGAAATTGGGCGTGGTAATCGGGCTCGACCCTTTGAAGGTGTAGGGGTTGAGCGTGTCGAAGGTACCAAAAGCCATGGCCCGCAACGTGCCGCCCTTGGGCGCTTGCGGGTTGACCCAGTCGAAGTGGGTGAAGGTGGCTGGGTACTTGAGCGTGCCGAACTGCGCGTATCCGTGGCTTTCGCTCACCATCGCGGCTGCGGGAAAGCTCAAGGCCAGGCTGAGTGACAGCAGGAGGGGACGTATCAAGTCGGCATCCGATCCAGAGGCGTTGGGCTTTGATCGAGTACAGTAACAGCTTGGTGGGGTTGGAAAAAGAGAGGCTTTGAAGGCGCGGGCCCCAAGCCGGGGGCGACAGGTGCCACGGTACCTGTGGGAGCAACTGTCTTGCTCAATTTCTGAAAGCTGGCGCGATTGGAGTGGGAGCGGCCTTGTGTCGCGAAAGGGCTGCGCAGCAGCCCCGGCAGTTCATGCTGAAAAGTTGAAACACTGGGGCCGCTCCGCGCCCCTATCGCGACACTAGGCCGCTCCCACAAGGCCGCGTGAGGGCCCTGGTTGCGGGATCAATGCCCGAGGTAGACGGTCAGGGTCTGGCCTGGCTTGAGGGCATGGCCGCTGCGTGGGTTCCAGCGCTTGAGGTGCTTCATTTCCACATTGAAGCGCTTGGCCACCAGGTACAGGGAATCGCCCTTGCGGACCTTGTATTGCGTGGAGCGTTTTCCGGAGGCGGCAACCCGGTTGCCGGCGGCGCTCGGTGCACTGCCACCGCGCAGGGCTAGCACCTGGCCAGCACGCAGACTGTTGCCGGACAAACGGTTCCAGCGCTTGATGTCCTTGACCGACACACGGTTGGCCTTGGCTATGGCGCTCAGGTTATCGCCACGCTTGACCCGGTAGCTGCGTGCCCCCACCGGTGCCTTGGCTTCGGCCACGGCCCGGGCAAACGCTGCTTTCGGCGGTTGCAGGCTGACCAGTTGCTCCGGGTTGAGGTTGGACAGGCTGGCACTGAGCAACTGCGCCTTGGCGGTGGGTACCAGCAGCTGTTTCGGGCCATCGACGGTCATGCGCTTCTTGAATGCCGGGTTGAGCTGGATCAGCTCGTCCTCGTCGATGTTGGCAAAGGCCGCGACCCGGGTAAGGTCCAGGCGGTCATTGATCGCCACCGCTTCGAAGTACGGTTCGTTGGCGATCGGGGTGAGATTGACACCATAGGCTTCTGGCGTGGACACCACCTGCGACAGTGCCAGCAACTTGGGTACGTAGTCGCGGGTTTCCTGTGGCAGCGGCAGGTTCCAGTAGTCGGTCGGCAGGCCGAGCCTTTCGTTGCGCTCGATGGCTCGGCTGACGGTGCCTTCGCCGGCATTGTAGGCCGCCAGGGCCAACAGCCAGTCGCCGTTGAACATGTCGTGCAGGCGGGTCAGGTAGTCCAGCGCGGCGTTGGTCGACGCGGTGACATCGCGGCGGCCGTCATAGAAGTTGGTCTGGCGCAGGTTGAAGTGGCGACCGGTAGCCGGCATGAACTGCCACATGCCGGCAGCGCTGGCGCGTGAGTAGGCCATGGGGTTGTAGGCACTTTCGATGGCTGGCAGCAGGGCCAGTTCCAGCGGCATGTCGCGTTCTTCAAGGCGCTCGACGATGTAGTGCAGGTAGAGGCTGCCACGTTCCCCGGCGCTTTCGATGAAGGTCGGGTTGCTGGCGAACCACAAGCGCTGCTGTTCGATGCGCGGGTTGACGTCGATGCTGTCCTGCAGGGCGAAGCCCTGGCGCATGCGCTCCCAGACATCCTGCGGCGCCTGCTCGGCCGGCTTGACCAGCAGCGGAGAAGGCTTGTGCTTGATCCGCGCCTGGTAGTTGTGCGCGCGAACGCTATCGGATTCGTCGAGCTGACGGGTGCTCTGGCAGCCCACCAAGGTGGCGGCCAGGGCCAGCGCACTGATTTGGGCCAGGCGCGTCAGGGCGACGGAATGAGAGGTTCTGCGGCTACGGGAAGACATCGGCTGATACAGGTATCCGGGCGAAAAAGTTCGGCGATTCTAGAAACCGCTCCGGGCCTGGTCAACCTTTGACCATCACTTGTGATATATCTTGCGGTTATCAGAAGGTGTCCTTCCAAGACCTCAAGGCAGCAAAAACAGCGACATGCGTGGTGTTTGAATGTCCCTTCCATTCGTCTGCTTTTTGTTTAACTAATGTTTCAGAGGTGCGCAGAAAGGGGTTGGTCAGGCGCTCCAGGCCGATCGTTGATGGCAAACTGATGCGATTTTCGGCGCGCAAACGGCTAACGTCCTCGAACCGTTGTTGAACGTGCGGGTTGGTCGGTTCCACCGCCTTGGCGAAACGCAGGTTGCTGAGGGTGTACTCATGGGCGCAGTACACTGCTGTCTGCTCTGGCAGGGCCGCCAGGCGGGCGAGGGCCGGCTGCATCTGTTCGGGTGTACCTTCGAACATGCGCCCGCAACCGGCGGCGAACAGGGTATCGCCACTGAACAGGATGGGCGTTGCTGGCTGGTCGCTGAAGAAGGCGATATGCCCCAAGGTGTGGCCGGGTACCGCCAGCACCTGGAAAGTCACACCCAGCACGTCCACCCTGTCGCCTTCGTCCAGTGCCAGGTCGCGGCCGGGAATGCGTTCGTTGGCGGGGCCACAGACCCGTGCGCCGGTCAATTGCCTGAGCCGCTCCACACCGCCGACATGGTCATTGTGGTGGTGGGTGACGAGGATGTCGCTCAGCACCCATTCGGGGTTGGCAGCCAGCCAGCGCTCCACCGGGCCGGCATCGCCCGGGTCGACCACCGCACAACGGCGTTTGGCAGTATCCTGTAACAACCAGATGTAGTTGTCGGAGAAAGCGGGGAGAGCATCGATCTGTATCATGGTGCGGATCCGATTCGCCTAGCGTGGCACATGAGGGCATCTTAGCCGCGATGGCGCGGTGGGAGAACCTTCGAGGGAGAGCGCAATGACCGACCAAGCTTTTGCACAGGCCGACCCGGACTGGGTCGAGCTGATCAGCCTGGCCCGTGAGTGGTTCAACGGCCCACTTGGGCAACTGATGCTCAAGGAGGAGGACAAACTGCTGGAAGAAGAGCTCGGGCGCTTCTTTGGCGGCTATCTCGTGCATTACGGGCCCTGCGCCGAGCCACCGCCCAGAGCCCCCCAGGTGCAGCGTAACGTGCGCCTTGGTGCGCCCTTGCCGGGTGTGGAGATTGTCTGCGAAGAACAGGCCTGGCCGTTGAGCGAGCACGCTGCCGACGTGGTGGTGCTGCAGCATGGCCTGGACTTCTGCCTGTCGCCCCATGGCCTGCTGCGCGAGGCCGCCAGTGCCGTCCGCCCGGGCGGGCACCTGCTGATCGTGGGGATCAACCCCTGGAGCAGCTGGGGCATGCGTCATTTCTTCAGTCACGGTGCTCTGCGCAAGGCGCGCTGCATCTCGCCGTCCCGGGTGGGCGACTGGCTCAACCTGCTGGGCTTCGCGCTGGAGAAACGCCGCTTCGGGTGCTATCGTCCGCCGCTTGCCTCACCTGCCTGGCAGCAACGCCTGGAGGGCTGGGAGCGACTGGCCGGCGGCTGGCAGGGCTCCGGTGGCGGGGTGTACCTGCTGGTGGCGCGCAAGATGGTGGTAGGCCTGCGGCCCTTGCGGCCGGAACGTCGCGAGCCAATGGGCAAGCTGCTGCCGCTGCCACTGGCGAAAGTCAACCGCACCGCAGCCAACCCCGAAACTGACAAGCACTGAATTCAAGAGTGGTACATGAGCGATAGCGTCGAGATGTTTACGGATGGTGCCTGCAAGGGCAACCCTGGCCCGGGTGGCTGGGGCGTGCTGATGATCTACAAGGGCGTCGAGAAGGAACTGTGGGGCGGCGAACGTGAGACCACCAACAACCGCATGGAGCTGATGGCCGCGATCCAGGGCCTGATGTCGCTCAAGCGTGAATGCGAGGTGGTGCTGACCACCGACTCGCAGTACGTGATGAAGGGCATCAACGAATGGATGGTCAACTGGAAGAAGCGCGGCTGGAAGACCGCCGCCAGGGAGCCGGTGAAGAACGCTGACTTGTGGCAGCAGCTCGATGAACAGGTCAACCGCCACAAGGTGACCTGGAAGTGGGTACGCGGCCATATCGGCCACCCCGGCAACGAACGCGCCGACCAGCTGGCCAACCGTGGGGTCGATGAGGTGCGCGCCCAGCGTTGAGCTGGGGTACAATCGCGGCCTTTGTAACGGATGCAAGTTGGAGCGCCCGCGTGGAGCAGCAGCAAGATAAACGGTTCGTCATTCTCGATACCGAAACCACGGGTATGCCGGTTGGCGAAGGCCATCGGATCATCGAGATCGGCTGTGTCGAGGTCATCGGCCGGCGCCTGACCGGGCGGCACTTCCACGTCTACCTGCAGCCCGATCGCGAGAGTGACGAGGGCGCGATCAACGTTCACGGCATCACGGATGCCTTCCTGGTCGGCAAGCCCCGCTTTGGTGATGTCGCCGAGGAGTTCTTCCAGTTCATCCAGGGCGCCACGCTGGTCATCCACAACGCGGCGTTCGACGTTGGCTTCATCAACAACGAATTCGCCTTGCTGGGCCAGCAGGACCGCGCTGACATTTCGCAGCACTGCACCATTCTGGACACCCTGCTGCTGGCACGTTCGCGCCACCCGGGGCAGCGCAACAGCCTTGACGCGCTGTGTAAACGCTACGACATCGACAACTCGGGCCGTGAGTTGCACGGCGCACTGCTCGACTCGGAACTGCTGGCCGACGTTTACCTGGCAATGACCGGTGGCCAGACCAGCCTGTCGTTGGCTGGGAATGGGGCAGATGCCGAAGAGGACGGGCAAGGCGCTGGCGGCAGCGAGATCCGCCGGATTGTCGGGCGTGCGCCAGGGCGGGTGATCATGGCCAGCGCTGAAGAGCTGGAGGCGCATGCCGAGCGGCTGGCGGCCATTGCCAAGTCGGCGGGTGGGCCTTCGCTGTGGCAGGCCCTGACTGAGACGCCAGCCGGCTGATCTTTCGCCCCGCAACAGAAGTGGAGATCGTTGTAGGCGCGGGTTTACCCGCGAATACGGTGGTGGCTGCGGCGGTGAATGGCGGGGGGCAGATTGGCCAGCAGGCCCGGCCCTTTCGCGGGTAAACCTGCTCCTACGACGCCTGTGTCCAATCACCGGCCGGTGTCCACCACCCATCAGGTGTAGGGGCGGCTTCGCCCGCGAAAGGGTCAGTACAGGCAATACAAGGCTCAACTACCCTGAAATGGACGCCATGTCCTTCGGAGGTAGCCACCTGATGTACAAGGACCTCAAGTTCCCGATCCTCATCGTCCACCGCGCCATCAAGGCCGACAGTGTTGCTGGCGAGCGTGTGCGCGGCATCGCCGAGGAGTTGCGCCAGGATGGCTTTGCCATTCTCGCCGCCGCTGACCACGCCGAAGCGCGCCTGGTCGCCGCCACCCACCACGGCCTGGCCTGCATGCTCATCGCGGCCGAAGGCGCTGGCGAGAACACCCATCTGCTGCAGAACATGGCCGAGCTGATTGGCCTGGCCCGCCTGCGTGCACCCAACCTGCCGATCTTCGCCCTGGGCGAGCAGGTGACCCTGGAAAATGCTCCCGCCGAAGCCATGAGCGAGCTCAACCAGCTGCGTGGCATCCTTTACCTGTTCGAAGACACCGTGCCGTTTCTCGCCCGCCAGGTGGCGCGTGCCGCACACACCTACCTCGACGGCCTGCTGCCGCCGTTCTTCAAGGCGCTGGTGCAGCACACCGCGCAGTCCAACTATTCCTGGCACACCCCAGGCCATGGTGGCGGTGTGGCCTATCATAAAAGCCCGGTAGGCCAAGCCTTTCACCAGTTCTTCGGGGAAAACACCCTGCGCTCGGACCTGTCCGTTTCCGTGCCGGAGCTGGGTTCGCTGCTCGACCACACAGGCCCGCTGGCTGAAGCCGAGGTCAGGGCGGCGCGCAACTTCGGCGCCGACCACACCTTCTTCGTCATCAATGGTACCTCCACGGCCAACAAGATCGTCTGGCACGCCATGGTCGGCCGTGACGACCTGGTGCTGGTGGACCGCAACTGCCACAAGTCGGTGGTGCACGCGATCATCATGACGGGTGCCATCCCGCTGTACCTGTGCCCGGAGCGCAACGAACTGGGCATCATCGGCCCGATCCCCCTCAGCGAGTTCAGTCCCGAGGCGATCGCCGCGAAGATTCAGGCCAACCCCCTTGCCCGTGATCGTGGGCAGCGTATCAAGCTGGCGGTAGTGACCAACTCCACCTACGACGGGCTGTGTTACCACGCTGGGCTGATCAAGCAGGCCCTGGGTGCCAGTGTCGAGGTGCTGCACTTCGACGAGGCCTGGTTTGCCTATGCCGCGTTCCACGACTTTTTCACCGGGCGCTACGCCATGGGCACCGCCTGCGCGGCAGACAGCCCGCTGGTGTTCAGTACCCATTCCACCCACAAGCTGCTCGCGGCGTTCAGCCAGGCTTCGATGATTCATGTGCAGGACGGGGCCAGGCGGCAGCTGGACCGGGACCGTTTCAACGAAGCGTTCATGATGCACATCTCTACCTCGCCGCAGTACAGCATTCTCGCCTCGCTGGATGTGGCTTCGGCCATGATGGAAGGGCCGGCCGGGCGCTCGCTGCTGCAGGAGATGTTCGACGAGGCGTTGAGTTTTCGTCGTGCCCTGGCCAACCTGCGTGAGCACATTGCCGCAGAGGACTGGTGGTTCAGCATCTGGCAGCCGCCAAGTGCCGAGGGCATCCCCCGTCTGGCCGCGCAGGACTGGTTGTTGCAGCCGGGGGCGCAATGGCATGGTTTTGGTGAAGTGGCGGCCGACTATGTGCTGCTCGACCCGCTGAAAGTGACTTTGGTGATGCCGGGCCTGAGCGCTGATGGTGTGCTGGGCGTGCACGGCATCCCGGCGGCAGTCGTCAGCAAGTTTCTCTGGGAGCGCGGGCTGGTGGTGGAAAAAACCGGCCTGTACAGCTTTCTGGTGCTGTTTTCCATGGGCATCACCAAGGGCAAGTGGAGCACCTTGCTCACCGAACTGCTTGAGTTCAAGCGCCACTATGACGGCAACACCCCGCTCAGCAATTGCCTGCCGAGTGTGGGGGCTGCCGACGCCCTCCGCTACCAGGGCATAGGCCTGCGCGACCTGTGCGACCAGTTACATGACTGCTACCGCGCCAATGCCACGGCCAAGCAGCTGAAGCGGCTGTTCACTCGTTTGCCGGAGGTGGCCGTCAGCCCGGCCCAGGCCTATGACAAGATGGTGCGTGGCGAAGTGGAGGCGGTGCCGATCGAGGCACTACTGGGGCGTGTGGCGGCGGTGATGCTGGTGCCGTACCCGCCTGGCATTCCGTTGATCATGCCGGGTGAGCGGTTCACCGAGGCGACCCGCTCGATTCTGGACTACCTGGCATTCGCCCGAGCATTCAACCAGGGTTTTCCGGGGTTCTTCGCCGATGTGCACGGCCTGCAGCACGAAGGGGGCCGCTACACCGTGGACTGCATCACGGAATGCGCGTGATCTCGACGCCGGAGCGTGCCAGTTCGAAACGGTTATCACCCAGGTGGTTGACCTTGTCGCCGATGGCCAGGCGGTAGGTGGTGATGGGGGCGCCCAGCGTGCTGCCGTCGAGTTGCAGGGTGGATTCCTGAAACTCGTGCACGGGGTAGATGCGGCCTTCGGCGTCACGGGCGTGGAATTGGCCGACCATTACTGCTGCCATTTGGGTGGAAACCTCTGAATTACGTAGGAAATGTATGAAGTCATAGACCGTGAAACAGATGCGGAAGTTTTCGTCCTGCGGAAAAAAAACTTAGGCACTGGAGAACGGTCATCTATAACTACAACGTCTATTTAACCCGCAAAGGTTGGAATTGCCATGAGCCAGGTGTATTCGGTAGCAGTCGTCGTGGGCAGCTTGCGCAAGGAGTCCTACAACCGCAAGGTCGCCCGCGCACTTTCGGAGCTGGCGCCGTCCAGCCTTGCGCTGAAGATCGTCGAGATTGGCGACCTGCCGCTGTACAACGAAGATATCGAAGCCGAGGCACCGCCGGAAACCTGGAAGCGTTTTCGCGATGAAATCCGCCGCAGTGATGCGGTGCTGTTCGTCACCCCGGAATACAACCGCTCGGTGCCAGGCTGCCTGAAAAATGCCATCGATGTGGGTTCGCGTCCTTACGGGCAAAGTGCCTGGAGCGGCAAGCCGACGGCGGTGGTGAGTGTGTCGCCGGGGGCGATTGGTGGCTTTGGCGCCAACCATGCGGTGCGCCAGTCGCTGGTGTTTCTCGACATGCCCTGCATGCAGATGCCCGAGGCTTACCTTGGCGGTGCGGCGAGCTTGTTCGAGGATTCGGGCAAGCTCAACGACAAGACGCGACCGTTCTTGCAGGCGTTTGTCGACAGGTTTGCTTCATGGGTGAAGTTGAACAGGGCGGTCTGAGCCCCTAATCCTACTGTGCAACGCCCCTGTGTAGGCGCGGGTTTACCCGCGAATGCGGCATTGAATTTGCCGACGCATTCGCGGGTAAACCCGCGCCTACCCGTCAGCGGAAGCTGTAGGAAACCCCCGCGTATACGCCAAACCCTTCGCCCGGTGTCGAACGGGCATTGTCCTGGCCAGCGTCGTTGTAGGCCGGCGTCACGGTCGCTGCATAGCGCTGGTTGGTCAGGTTGCGCAGGTCCAGCCAGGTCTGCCAGTCCTGTTTCGGTGAGTCCCAGCCAACGCGTGCGCCGAGCAAGGCATATTCATCGGCGTGGTAGCTATTGGCGTAGTCCACCTGCACCTTCGAAGCCATTTGTGTGTTGACCCCGGCATAGAAGCCGCTCGGCCAGTCATAGCGCAGCTCGGCCTGGTAGTAGTGCATGGGGATGCCGGGCAGACGGTTGTCGCCAAACGTGTCGTCATCACGGTAGTGGAAGTCGCTGAAGGTGTAGGCCTGGCGCAAGCTCAGCTTGCCAGTGCCCGCGCGTTCCCACAGGGTGCTGTCGAGGCCGGCTTCCACGCCTTGGTGCACGGTAGCGCTGGCGTTGAATTCCGAGGTGAAATTCGGCACTACCTCAACGGCCAGCAGTTCGTGGCGCACTTGCGAGTAGTACCAGGCCAGGTCCCAGCGGCCGAGCGCCGAGTCGCCACGGGCGCCCAGTTCCAGGGTGGTGGCTGTCTGGTTCTGCATCTCGATCGGCTGGATCTGCTTGCCGCCTGTGCTGGGCGCGCTCCAGATCAGCGACCACGGGTGTGGCGGCTCTACCGAGCGGCTCAGGTTGCCGTACACCTGCAAGTCCGGGCGGATGTCGTAGCGCAGCCCCAGGCGGGGTGCATAGTCCCAGTCATGCATGCTCACCTTGCCGCCTTCAGCGGGGTAGGTCACGTCACTTTCGCGGCGTGTGTAGATCATGGCCAGGCCGGTGCTCAGCCACAGGTTGGGGACCAGTTCCAGATCGTTGCCAACATGCAGCACGGTGTCCGAGCCCTGGTAGGTGAAGTCACGGGTGCGCTCGCCGAACACATCGCCATTGCGAGTAAATTGCGAAGCGCCGCTGTTGGGCAGGTGCTTGGTGGTACGCCAACCGACGGTGGTCTTGCTCTCGCGGCCGAACAGTGTGTCGCGGCG
Source organism: Pseudomonas sp. GLN_2 (assembly GCF_043106005.1). NCBI lineage: Bacteria > Pseudomonadati > Pseudomonadota > Gammaproteobacteria > Pseudomonadales > Pseudomonadaceae > Pseudomonas > Pseudomonas sp. GLN_2. The sequence continues at coordinate 72,896 of NZ_JBICMC010000033.1, forward strand.
GAAATAGTTCAGCGTACCGCTGACATCGGTATAGGCGACCTTCAGGCGCATGGGGCCTTCGCGCAGGTCCATCGGGTAGTCGTGATAGACCAAGCCGGCTTCCAGGCGCGCCTCGTCGTCGAGGTAGAAGGTGGTCTTGTTGCCCACCCAGGTGCTGCCTGGTTGCGGGCGGCTGTCGTCGCGTGCCAGATAGTTGGGGTTGGCCGCGCGCGGGTGGTGCTTGATCTGGTCTTTGGTCAGGCGCCCAGGCAGCTCGTTTTCAGTTTCCCGGTAGCGCAGGTAGAAGCGGGTTTCCAGGTCGGGGTTGAAGCGGTAACCGACATTGGCGGCAATGCCCTTGGCGCTGCCGCTGCTGTGCGCCTGGTAGCCGTCATATTCCGAGTCGGTCAGGGCCACGTAATAGTCGAGATTGCCCAGCACCTGGCCCGAACTGATGTGCCGATGCTGGTAGCCGCGACTACCGACCTCGTAGCGTACTTGCAGTGCAGGCGCGTCGTAGCCGGTGTGGGTGACGTAGTTGATGGCACCGCCCAAGGCCAGGGAGCCTTGGTCAAAGCCATTGGCGCCACGCAGCACTTCGGCACGGCTCAGCCACAGCGGTTCGAACAATTCGTAAGGCGTGCCGCCCGGGCCGGTCAGCGGCAGGCCGTCGAACATCGTGTAAACGCCGGAACCGTGCGCCCCCGGCGCGCGGTTGAGGCCCGAGCCGCGTATCGACAGCTTGATGCCGTCGTTGCCTGCCGATTGGGCGAACACCCCAGGCTGGTAGGCCAGCACGTCCTGGTTGCTGGCCACTCGGCCTTGCCCCACGCGCTGCATGTCCACCAGGTTGCTGGCTCCCGGTATTTCACGCAGGCGCTCGCTGGCTGCCGTCAGCTCGTTCTGCTCCTCATCGGTGATCAGCACTCGGCCCAGTTCGACCGAGGATGCCCCCAGAGCGGGCTGAGTAGCAGCCAAGGCCGCCAGCAGACCGAGGCAGGACGAGAGGGGTAAATCGGAACGCATTGTACGACTCCAGGCGAAAGGCGAATGGACAACGGCGTTGAGACGAGCGAAATGCGGCTTGGAGCACGCAGAAAGTCAGCAAATCGTGCGTAACCTTCGTCATACGGTCTTGTACGAAAGTTCTTTACAAACCACGGCGGTGGAGGTGGGTGGCCTGTGCTTCGTAAGGTGACTGCAGGTCGGCAGTAATGCCTCGCTCAATCACCCGTGGAGTTCAAACATGACTGACAACGCTCGACACTCGCAGCAACCCTTGGCGGACGCCCCGGTTCGCCTGACGCCACGTGAACAGCAAGTGCTGTTGTGGTGTGCTTATGGCAAGAGCTCGTGGGAGATCGGCCAGATCCTTGAATGCAAGGAGTCGACGGTGAACTTCCACGTGTCCAACATCCTGCGCAAATTTGAAGTGCCTACCCGGGTGGCAGCTGTGATCAAGGCCATTCGCTACGGCATGCTGGCCGAGCAGTAAGGGGGGTAGAGCATGAGCAACGATCCTCGGCTACCGCGCTTTGTCGATTGCCATGACCCGTTCTGGCCGCGAGTGGATTTGGGCAGTTTGCGTGAGCATCTGCAACTGCCGCGGGCTGTCAGTGATGCTGCTTTGGAAGTGGCCGCGCGCTGCGCTGCTATCGAGGCAGCACGCGAATTCGCCCGCTGGCGGTCAGTGCTGCGAGAGCGGGGCTACAAGCGGCTCGAGGATGTGGCCGGGCATGATCATGGGCGTGCCTTGCAGGTGTGCTACATCCGTTTTGTCGAAGCGGCGGTCATGTACAGCCTGGGTTCAACCGCCTGCCCGCCTGTTCCGCGCGGAGGGCAATTGCATGCCTGAGCGAACTGTTTTCGACCACCTGGCCCCGGCATTGGTGACGTTCCTGGGCGTGGATGGCAATGTGCTGTTCGCCGCGCTGCTGGGAGCATTGCTGGTGAGCGCGGCACGCGATCGATTGATCACCAGTGAGGCCAGGCGCCTGACACTGGCCAAGAAACTGCTGCTGCTATTCGTGACCGTGGGCGTGGGCCATTTGTTCGAGCCACTGGTTTCGTCATTGGTGCCATTACTGACCCGGGGCATGGCGGCATTCGTGGCCGCTGTGGTGGTGATCCCTATCAGCCTCAAGGTCATGGTCTGGCTGGATACACTCGACCCACGCGAACTCATCCAGCGCTGGCGCCGGCGAGGTTAGCCATTGGCTGCGCCGCTGAGCTCGCTCAGTTTCTGTTCCAACTGCTGGATGCGCTGCTTGTCCTTGATGAACAGCAGGATGGCCTGGCGATCGCTGTGCGAGAGCGTGCGCAGCCGTTCGAGCATGTCGCACTCCCAACCCGCATCACTTGGGGCGGCGTTGTGCTCTGCTTGGCCCAGCAATAGCCAGTCCAGTGAGCATGCATGCTTTTTGGCGATGTCTATGCAAAGTGAGTAAGGGATGCTTTCGCGAACCTTCCAGCTGCTCAGCGTTTGCGGGCTGACCGACAGTGCACGTGACAGCTCGGCATCAGTGTTTGCGCCAGTGAGAAGCTTAAGGCGGGTGAGCACCTCAGCAAGTATGTGAGTACTCATAACAAATATCCATGACTGGTTTAATGATATTCCATGGGCTTAAACTACTCGTTATGAATACAGCCCTGCGTTTTAAGGAGCACTTCTGCAATGAGAACCATCAAATTGAAGAATACACCCACAGTTGCAGCCAATACTGATACACAGGCTAGCCTGGGCAATGCTAGCAGGTACTTGCCGTGAGTACTTACAAGCTGGTTTGCCCGCATTGCCACAGCCGGATGCGCATACGCACTAGCGAAGGGCGCCATATTTTCCTGCGAATCGCTTATTTGCAATGCACCACCGAGGCGTGTGGCTGGTCAGTGCGCGCCGAATTCGAAATGACCCATGAACTCTCCCCCAGCGGCATGCCCAACCCGGAAGTGTACCTGCCTTCGGCCAATGGTGATTTGCGCAAGGCCGCCTTGCCGGGCGCAGGTCAGGGCTGCCCGAGTGAGTGAGGCACCCGTGGGCGCAGGTAGCAAAACGTGCAGATAAAAAAACACCCCGCCTAGGCGGGGTGTTTTCTGTTACCGGGGCTGCCGGGGTGATCAACCGATCAGTTGCAGGCCCGCTTGCTGAACCAGTTCCAGCAGGGGCTGCGGGTACACACCCAGTACGAAAGCGAGAATGGCGATAGCCAGCAGCATGACACCGCCAGTGCGCTGTTCCCACTTCAGCGGGGCGTCGTGACGACGCAGGTTCGGCTCGACCAGGTACAGGGTAACCATGACGCGCAGGTAATAGTACACGCCGATGGCGCTACCGATCACCAGTGCACCGACCAACCACCACAGGTGCGATTCGACGCCGGTAGCGATGATGTAGAACTTGCCGATGAAGCCGGCGGTCAGCGGGATACCCGCCAGCGACAGCATCATCACGGTCAGTACCGCTGTCAGGTACGGGCGGCGCCAGAACAGGCCGCGGTACTCGTACAGGGCATCGGCGTCACGGCCGCCGTAGGGCGAGGACATCAGGGTGATGACGCCGAAGGCGCCCAGGCTGGTGATCACGTAGGTGACCAGGTAAACGCCCATGGCTTCCAGGGCCAGGCCCTTGCTGGCGACCAACGCGATGACCAGGTAACCGAAGTGGGCGATGGACGAGTAACCCAGCAGACGCTTGAGGTTGCTCTGGGTCAGCGCCAGCAGGTTACCAATCAGGATCGAGGCTACGGCAATCACCGCCAGTACGGTGCTGAGCACGCCGCTGCTGGCAGCAGGGGAGAGCATGAACAGGCGTACGACAACGGCGAATACTGCCACCTTGCTGGCGGTTGCCAGGAACGCGGCGACCGGTGCTGGGGCGCCTTCGTACACGTCCGGGGTCCACAGATGGAAAGGTACCAGCGACAGTTTGAAGGCCAGGCCGACCAGCATCATGCCCAGGCCCAGCTGGGCCACCAGGCTTGGCATGCTGGTGGTAGCCAGGGCCTTGCCGATCTGGTCGAAGCTCAGGCTGCCGGCGTCGGCGTACAGCAGGGCCATGCCGAACAGCAGGAAAGCCGAGCCTGCGGCCGACAGCACCATGTACTTGATGCCGGCTTCCAGCGATCGCTTGTTGAAGAAGGCATACGCCACCAGGCCGTAGACCGGTACCGACAGCAGCTCCAGGCCGATGAACAGGCCGGCCAGGTGGTTGGCGCTGACCAGCACCAGGCCACCGAGGGCCGACATCAGCAGCAACAGGTACAGTTCTTCACGGTTGCCCGGGAAACCCTTGGAGCCCTCGCCGAGGTAGGCGTGGGCGAGGGTAACGCAGGCCAGCGTCGCTATGAGGATGATCGCCATGTAGAGGCAGGCGAATTTGTCGATGGTGATCAGCGAGGTGACCGCCAGCGGCGCGACCTTCAGCGCCGGCAGGAGCGACAGCAGGGCCAGGTTCAGGCCCACGGTGGACAGCAGGAAGGTCTGCGAGTGGTTGCGCTTCCAGGCGATCGCCAGCATCACCACCACCGTGGTGATGGTGGTGATCAGCATCGGCGCCAATGCGATGAAGTGTTGAGTGGTGAATTCCATAGCGCTCTTACCGGGCCGAAGCGAGTTGAGTGAAAGCGGATCCGAGCCACTGCTGCACGCCACTCATGGTGGCGGCAGAGGTGTCGAGGAACGGCTGCGGATACACGCCCAGCAGGATCAGCAATACCGCCAGACCCAGAACCATGATCAGTTCGCGACCGTCCATGCCGGCCAGCACGGTGTCGGTCTTGGCCGGGCCGAAGTAGGCGCGGTGGATCATGATCAGCGAGTACACCGAACCGAACACCAGGCCGGTGGTGGCAATCACGGTGATCCACGGTACATGCACGAAGCTGCCGATCAGGATCAGGAACTCGCCGACGAAGTTGCCGGTGCCTGGCAGGCCCAGCGATGCCGCTGCGAAGAACAGGCTGATGGCCGGCAGGTAAGCGATGCGGTGCCACAGGCCACCCATCTGGCGCATGTCACGGGTGTGCAGGCGCTCGTACAGCTGGCCGGACAGGATGAACAGCGCCGCAGCCGACAGGCCGTGGGCCAGCATCTGGATCACCGCACCTTGCAGGGCCTGCTGGCTGCCGGAGTAGATACCGATCAGCACGAAGCCCATGTGCGAGACGCTGGAGAAGGCGATCAGGCGCTTGATGTCGGTTTGTGCGAAGGCCAGGAAGGCACCGTAGAAGATACCGATCAGGCCCAGGGTCATGGCGATCGGCGCGAACTCGGCCGAGGCGTTCGGGAACAGCGGCAGGGCGAAGCGCAGCAGGCCGTAGGCCGCGGTCTTCAGCAGGATACCCGCCAGGTCCACCGAGCCTGCGGTCGGTGCCTGGGCGTGAGCGTCAGGCAGCCAGGAGTGGAACGGCACCACCGGCAGTTTCACCGCGAAGGCGATGAAGAAGCCCAGCATCAGCACGTACTCGACACCGGCAGGCAACTCGGCCTTGAGCAGGTCGCTGTAGTTGAAGGTGAGCACGCCAGTGGTGTTGTAGTTGACCAGCACCAGGCCCAGGATCGCCACCAGCATGATCAGGCCGCTGGCCTGGGTGAAGATGAAGAACTTGGTCGCCGCGTAGATCCGGGTCTTCTTGCCATCTGCCGAGCTGTGACCCCAGAGCGCGATGAGGAAATACATCGGCACCAGCATCATTTCCCAGAAGAAGAAGAACAGGAACAGGTCCAGGGCCAGGAACACACCGACCACGCCGCCGAGGATCCACATCAGGTTGAGGTGGAAGAAGCCGACGTGGCGCTGGATCTCTTTCCAGGAACACAGTACCGACAGCACACCGAGCAGGCCGGTGAGCAGGATCATCAGCAGCGACAGGCCATCAAGGGCCAGATGGATGCTGATGCCGAAGCGCTGGATCCACTGGACTTTGTATTCCAGGGCCCAGGCCGGTTCGGCGCCCGGGGCGGGAGCAAGGGTGTAGTCGCCGGTACCCCACAGCCACAGGCCGATGCCAAGCAGCAGGGACATGGTAAGCAGCGCGATCCAGCGCGGCAGGGTGGCGCCGAAGCGCTCACCCAGCCAGCACAGGAAGCCGCCGATGAAGGGGATCAGGATCAGCCAAGGCAAAATCATGACGGGTTGGTTTCCTTTGGCAAAGTCGCAAGATTCATAGTCATACCACAGCCACTACCACGGCACCGAGCACCAGCACGGCACCCACGGCGATAGAGGCGGTGTACCAGCGCAGTTGGCCAGTCTCGGTCTTGCTCATGGCCACGTGGCCACCACGCGCCATCCGAGGAATCAGGCCGATGGTGCGGTCAACCGGGTCCTTGCGCAGGATGTGGCTGATCAGCAGGTACGGTTTGACGAAAAGCTTGTCGTAGATCCAGTCGAAGCCCCAGGCAGCGAACCACCAGGCCGACAGGACGCGACCGATGCCACTGTTGGCGACGGCGCTGACGAAGCGGCGCTTGCCCAGGAACAGCAGGGCGGCCAGCAGGATACCGGCGATGGCGATGGCACCCGAGGTGATCTCCAGCGCGTGCTTGGCTTCGCCACCGGCATGGCCGGCGCTTTCAGGCAGCACACCGGCCAGCGGCGGGGTGATCCAGGCGCCGACGAAGGTCGACAGCACGATCAGCACGCCCAGCGGCAGCCAGTGGCTGATGCCGTGGCCCGCGTGGGCTTCGGTCTTGGCTTCGCCGTGGAAGGCGATGAAGATCAGGCGGAAGGTGTACAGCGAGGTCATGAACGCGCCTACCAGGCCGGCATACAGCAGGCCGGTGTTGCCGCTGGCGAAGGCTTCCCAGAGGATCTCGTCCTTGGAGTAGAAGCCTACGGTCACGATCGGCAGGGCCGCCAGTGCCGCACCACCGACCACGAAGCTGGCGTAGGCCAGCGGCAGCTTCTTCCACAGGCCGCCCATCTTGAAGATGTTCTGCTCGTGGTGGCAGGCAACGATCACCGCACCGGAGGCAAGGAACAGCAGGGCCTTGAAGAAGGCGTGGGTCATCAGGTGGAAGATCGCCGCGTCCCAGGCACCCACGCCCAGGGCCAGGAACATGTAGCCGATCTGGCTCATGGTCGAGTAGGCGAGGATACGCTTGATATCGGTCTGTACCAGCGCAGCGAAGCCTGCCAGTACCAGGGTCACGCCACCGACCACACCTACAAGGTGCAGGATGTCCGGCGCCAGCAGGAACAGGCCGTTGGTACGGGCGATCAGGTACACGCCCGCGGTCACCATGGTTGCGGCGTGGATCAGTGCCGAAACCGGAGTCGGGCCCGCCATGGCGTCGGCCAGCCAGGTCTGCAGTGGCAGCTGTGCCGATTTACCGACCGCACCACCCAGCAGCATCAGCGTGGCCAGCACCATCCAGGTGTCGCCAGCCTGGAACTTCTGCGGTGCCAGCACCAGCAGTTCCTGCACGTTCAGGGTGCCCAGCTGGGCGAACAGGATGAACAGGCCGATGGCCATGAACACGTCGCCGATACGGGTGACGATGAATGCCTTGAGTGCGGCGTTACCGTTGTTGCGGTTGCTGTAGTAGAAACCGATCAACAGGTACGAGCACAGGCCCACGCCTTCCCAGCCGAAGTAGATGAACAGCAGGTTATCGCCAAGGATCAGGAACAGCATGCTGGCGATGAACAGGTTGGTGTACGAGAAGAAGCGCGAGTAGCCGGCTTCGCCACGCATGTACCAGGATGCGAACAGGTGGATCAGGAAGCCGACACCGGTCACCACACCGAGCATGGTGACCGACAGGCCGTCCAGGTACAGGGTGAAGTTCGGCGCGAAGCCGTCCACCGACATCCACTGCCACAGCAGCTGGCTGTACGCGCCGCCCTCAGGCGGGGCGACGTTGAACTGCCAGATGACGTAAGCGGCCGTGGCGGCCGACAGGCCTACCGAGCCGACGCCGATCAGGGCGGACAGGTTCTCCGAGAACCGTCCGCGCGAGAACGACAGCAGCAGGAAGCCGATGAGGGGAAAGACGAAAGTCAGGAAGAGAAGGTTCATCCGCGCATCTCACTGGCAGCATCGATGTCGAGAGTGTGGAAGCGGCGATACAGCTGCAGCAGGATGGCCAGGCCAATGCTGGCCTCGGCGGCTGCCAGGCTGATCACCAGAATGAACATCACCTGGCCGTCGGGCTGGACCCAACGGGCACCGGCGACGACGAACGCCAGGGCAGAGGCGTTCATCATGACTTCCAGGCTCATGAGCACGAAGAGGATGTTGCGGCGGACCATCAGGCCAACCAGACCTAAGCAGAACAGGATGCCGGCGACCGCCAGACCATGCTCGAGAGGGATAGCACCCATGATTTACTCCTTCGCCTCGTTGCGGCCCAGGTGGAAGGCGGTGACGGCTGCAGCCAGCAGCAGCATCGACGCCAGTTCGACCACCAGCAGGTAAGGGCCGAACAGGCTGATGCCCACGGCTTTCGGGCCCACGGTGGTACCGCTGATGCCGGCGCCGCTCGGGGCGACGAACAGCACGTACAGCAGCTCCGCCAGCAGCAGGGTGCCGAGGATCACCGGCCCTGCCCAGATACCGGGCTTGAGCCAGCCCCGTTCCTGGGCGACCGAAGCCGGCCCGAGGTTGAGCATCATCACCACGAACACGAACAGCACCATGATGGCGCCGGCGTAGGCGATCACTTCCAGGGCGCCGGCGAACGGCGCACCCAGGGCGAAGAAGATCATGGCCACGGAAATCAGCGAAATGATCAGGTAAAGCAAGGCGTGCACGGGGTTGGTGCCGGTTACCACCCGAAGGGTGGAGACCACGGCGATCCCGGATGCGAAGTAGAAAGCGAATTCCATCTTTCTGTCCTTATGGGAGCAAGCTCTTCACGTTGATCGGCTCGGCTTCGTTCTGTGCAGAGCCCTTCGGCTTGCCAGCGATTGCCATACCCGCAACACGGTAGAAGTTGTAGTCAGGGTTCTTGCCGGGGCCGGAGATCAGCAGATCTTCTTTCTCGTACACCAGGTCCTGACGCTTGAACTCGGCCATTTCGAAATCCGGAGTCAGCTGGATCGCGGTGGTCGGGCACGCTTCTTCACACAGGCCGCAGAAAATGCAACGCGAGAAGTTGATGCGGAAGAACTCCGGGTACCAGCGGCCGTCCTCGGTCTCGGCCTTCTGCAGCGAAATGCAGCCAACCGGGCAGGCCACCGCGCACAGGTTGCACGCTACGCAGCGCTCCTCGCCATCGGGGTCGCGGGTGAGGACGATGCGGCCGCGGTAGCGCGGCGGCAGGTACACGGGTTCTTCGGGGTACTGCAGGGTGTCGCGCTTGCGGAACCCGTGGGAGAACACCATTGCCAGGCTGCGCAGCTGGGTGCCGGTGCCCTTAACGATGTCGCCGATATACTTGAACATGGGTCAAATCCTCACTGGGCCGCGACGGCTGGCGTGTTGTAGAGCACGATCGCAGCGGTCACCAGCAAATTGATCAGGGTCAGCGGCAGGCAGAACTTCCAGCTGAAGTCCATCACCTGGTCATAGCGTGGGCGCGGGATCGAGGCGCGCAGCAGGATGAACAGCATGATGAAGAACGCGGTCTTCAGGGCGAACCACAGGAACGACAGTTGCGGCAGGATGCCGAACGGGCCGTGCCAGCCACCGAAGAACAGGGTTACCAGCAGCGCCGAGATGAGGATGATGCCGATGTACTCACCGACGAAGAACATGCCCCACTTCATGCCGGCATACTCGATGTGGTAGCCGTCGGCCAGTTCCTGTTCTGCTTCCGGCTGGTCGAACGGGTGACGGTGAGTCACGGCGACGCCAGCGATGAAGAAGGTACAGAAGCCGAAGAACTGCGGAATGATGAACCACAGGTTCTGCGCCTGGTACTCAACGATGTCGCGCATGTTGAACGAGCCCACCTGCACCACCACGCCCATCAGCGCCAGGCCCAGGAACACCTCGTACGACACGGTCTGTGCCGAAGCACGCAAGCTGCCCAGCAGGGCGTACTTGTTGTTCGACGACCAGCCGGCGAACAGCACCGCGTAGACCGACAGGCCGGCCATGGCGAAGAAGAACAGCAGGCCGATGTTCAGGTCGGCAACGCCCCAGGTCGGGGTGATCGGGATGACCACGAAGGCGATCAGCAGGGCGCTCATGGCCACTACCGGTGCCAGGGTGAAGATCACGCGGTCGACGAAGGGTGGGTTCCAGTCTTCCTTGAAGAACATCTTCAGCATGTCGGCAGCGATCTGGAACATGCCGAACGGGCCGACGCGGTTCGGACCGTAACGGTCCTGCCACCAGCCCAGCAGGCGGCGCTCGACGAAGCTGAGCAGCGCACCGCAGACCACCACGGCCAGCAGGACCACGATGGCCCGCAGCACGGTGAGGATCACATCGATCACTTCGGGGGTGAACCAGCTCATTGTGCTGCCTCCTGCAGACCTTCGACGGATGCACCGAAGATGGCAGGCGGAATGCCAGCCAGGCCTTTCGGCAGCGCGACCAGGCCTGCGCCCAGCTCTTCATTGATACGCAGCGGCAGGCGCAGGGCCACACCGGCGACGTTCAGGCTCAGCAGGGCACCCTCGTTGACGCCCAGGCGGTCGGCTTCGGACTTGGCCAGGGCCACGTAGGCAGCCGGGATGCGTTCTTGAACCGGGGCGGCGCGCGAGGAGCTTTCTTCGCTGCCGAACAGGTGGAAGAACGGTACGGCAGTCCAGGTACCACGGGCCGGGTTGAAGGCCCCCGGAATGGCGTTGAACCAGTTCAGGCGGTCGCCTTGCGATTCGATCAGGCGCACGCCTGGGTCACCGGCACGCAGGTGGCCACCGACCTCGTCCTGAAACTTGTTCCAGGCTTGTGGGGAGTTCCAGCCCGGCGACCAGGCGAACGGCACCTGCTGGCGCGGTTCGGCCGAACCCGAGTAGCCTTCCATGGAGAAGGCGAACGCGGTGTCCTTGTCTTGCGGGGTGCGCGGCTCGTGCACGCTGATGTTGGCACGCATGGCGGTACGGCCGGAGTAGCGCAGCGGCTCACGGGCCAGCTTCATGCCCTTGATGCGGAACGCGGCGCTTGGCGCGGCGTTGACGATGCCGGCCAGTTGCGGGGCGGCTTCGGCGCAGGCGCTGGTGACGTGGTCCAGCTGGGTCCAGTCGACCGGCTTGTTCAGCAGGGTGGCACGCAGGGCGTGCATCCAGCGCCAGCCTTCGTGGATCTGGATGCTGCTGTCCAGGTACTGCGGGTCGAACACCTGGAAGAAGCGCTGGGCACGGCCTTCCTGGCTGACCAGGGTACCGTCACCCTCGGCGAACGAGGCGGCCGGCAGCACCAGGTGGGCGCGGTCGACGGTGGCGGTTTTGGAGTGGTCGGCAACGATCACCACCTTGGCTGCAGCCAGGGCTGCATCGACCTTGGCGGCCGGTACGCGGGCGTACAGGTCGTTTTCCAGCACGACGATGGCGTCAGCTTTGCCGCTGATGACCGCGTCCAGGGCGGCATCGACCGACTCGCCACCGAGCATGGCCAGGCCGAGGCTGTTGGCCTCAGGCACCACCAGGCTCAGCGAGCCATTTTTCTCGCGCAGCTTCAGGGCCTTGGCGATGTTGGCAGCCGCTTCGATCAGCGCCGGGTCGGCCAGCGAAGTACCGGCTACGACCAGTGGGCGCTTGGCGGCAACCAGGGCGTCGGCGATGCGCTGGGCCAGGGCCTTGGCTTCGTCGTCCAGGCCGGCGACGGCAGGGGCGCTCGGGTCGATGGCGTGGGCCACGGCGAAACCGATGCGGGCCAGGTCGGCCGGCGCGGCGTGTACGCACTCTTCGGCGACGTCGTCCAGCTTGGTTTCCGCCAGGGACGCGATGAACAGCGGGTACAGCGCGTGCTGGCCGATGTTCTTCACGGCAGCGTCGAGCCAAGGCTGCACTTTCATTGCTTCGGCCATGGCCTCGGCCTTGCCTTTGGTGGCCTGGCGCACGGCCAGGGCAACGCGGGCAGCGGTCTGGGTCAGGTCTTCACCGAGCACGAACACGGCGTCGTGGTCTTCGATGTCGCGCAGGGTCGGCACGGGCAGCGGGCTGTTGTTCAGCACGTTCAGGGCCAGGCGTACGCGGGCCAGTTCGCCCGCTTCCATGCCCGAGTAGAAGTACTCGGCGCCGACCAGCTCACGCAGGCCGTAGTTGCTTTCGAGGCTGGCGCGTGGCGAGCCGATACCGACGATGGTACGGCCGCGCAGCAGGTCGGCGGCCTTGTCCAGGGCGGCGTCCAGGCCCAGCTTGGTACCGTCGGCCAGTTGTGGCTGGCGTGGGCGGTCCTTGCGGTTGACGTAGCCGTAGCCGAAGCGGCCGCGGTCGCACAGGAAGTACTGGTTGACCGAACCGTTGAAGCGGTTTTCGATACGGCGCAGTTCGCCGTAGCGCTCGCCCGGGCTGATGTTGCAGCCGCTGGAGCAGCCATGGCAGATGCTCGGGGCAAACTGCATGTCCCACTTGCGGTTGTAGCGCTCGGAGTGGGTCTTGTCGGTGAATACGCCGGTCGGGCAGACCTCGGTCAGGTTGCCGGAGAACTCGCTTTCCAGCACGCCGTCTTCGACACGGCCGAAGTACACGTTGTCGTGGGCGCCGTAGACGCCCAGGTCGGTACCACCGGCGTAGTCCTTGTAGTAGCGCACGCAGCGGTAGCAGGCGATGCAGCGGTTCATCTCATGGGCGATGAACGGGCCGAGGTCCTGGTTCTGGTGGGTACGCTTGGTGAAACGGTAGCGGCGCTCGTTGTGGCCGGTCATTACCGTCATGTCCTGCAGGTGGCAGTGACCGCCTTCCTCGCACACCGGGCAGTCGTGCGGGTGGTTGGTCATCAGCCATTCGACGACGCTGGCGCGGAACGCCTTCGACTCTTCATCGTCGATGGAAATCCAGGTGCCGTCGGAAGCAGGGGTCATGCAGGACATGACGATACGACCACGGGTGTCGTTCTCGTCGGTGTACTGCTTGACTGCGCACTGCCGGCAGGCGCCAACGCTACCAAGCGCCGGGTGCCAGCAGAAATAAGGGATGTCGAGGCCGAGCGACAGACACGCCTGTAACAGGTTGTCTGCACCGTTGACTTCGAGCGCTTTGCCGTCTACGTGGATAGTGGCCATTGTTCAAAGTTCTTCGTTGGCCCGCGTGAGCGGGCGTGGCTAATGGAAATCGGTGAGCTTGCGACACGCCTCGATTGCTCGGGCCTGCCGGTAAGCTGGCGAGTGGCACGGACCACCCGCCTAATCATCTTGTTATGCGCCGACCACGATCGGCTTCGCCAGGTCGGGGCGCAGGGTGGCAGCGCTTTCTGGCGCCACACCGGCCTCGAACTCCGAGCGGAAGTATTTGATGGCACTGCCAAGCGGCTCGACGGCACCCGGTGCGTGAGCACAGAAGGTACGGCCCGGGCCGAGGAAGTTGACCAGCCCCAGCAGCGTCTCGATGTCCTCGGCGCGGCCCTGGCCTCTTTCCAGTGCACGCAGCATCTTCACGCTCCACGGCAGGCCGTCACGGCATGGCGTGCACCAGCCGCACGATTCGCGGGCAAAGAACTCTTCCATGTTGCGCAGCAGCGACACCATGTTGATGCTGTCGTCGACCGCCATGGCCAGGCCAGTACCCATACGGGTGCCAACCTTGGCGATGCCACCGGCGTACATCTGCGCATCGAGGTGCTCGGGCAGCAGGAAGCCGGTACCGGCGCCGCCTGGCTGCCAGCACTTGAGCTTGAAGCCATCGCGCATGCCACCGGCGTAGTCTTCGAACAATTCGCGCGCGGTAACGCCAAAGGGCAGTTCCCACAGGCCTGGGTTCTTTACCTTGCCGGAGAAGCCCATCAGCTTGGTGCCATGGTCTTCGCTGCCTTCGCGGGCCAGCGACTTGTACCAGTCGTTGCCGTTGGCGACGATGGCCGGGACGTTGCACAGGGTCTCGACGTTGTTCACGCACGTCGGCTTGCCCCACACGCCAACGGCGGCAGGGAAGGGCGGCTTGGAGCGCGGGTTGGCGCGGCGGCCTTCCAGCGAGTTGATCAGCGCGGTTTCTTCACCGCAGATGTAGCGGCCGGCACCGGTGTGCACGAACAGCTCGAAATCGAAACCGCTGCCCAGGATGTTCTTGCCCAGCAGGCCGGCGGCCTTGGCTTCATCGATGGCGCGGTTGAGGTTTTTCGCTGCGGTGGTGTACTCGCCACGCAGGAAGATGTAGCCGCGGTAGGCCTTCAGGGCGCGGGCGCTGATCAGCATGCCCTCGACCAGCAGATGGGGCTGTTGCTCCATCAGCATGCGGTCCTTCCAGGTGTTCGGCTCCATTTCGTCCGCGTTGCACAGCAGGTAGCGGATGTTCATGGATTCGTCTTTGGGCATCAGGCCCCACTTCACGCCAGTGGGGAAGCCTGCGCCGCCACGGCCTTTGAGGCCGGAGTCCTTGACGCTTTGCACGATGTCGTCGGCGGACATTTGCGCCAGCGCCTTGCGGGCTGCGGCGTAGCCGTTCTTCGATTCGTACTCGGCCAGCCAGACCGGCTCGCCGTCGTCACGCAGGCGCCAGGTCAGCGGGTGGGTTTCGGCCGAGCGCGCGATGCGGTTGGCCGGGCCGAAGGAAGTAATGGTCATACGTAACCCTCCAGCAGTTTGGAAACGCCAGCCGGCTGCACGTCGCCGAAGGTGTCGTCGTCGATCATCAGTGCCGGGGCCTTGTCGCAGTTGCCCAGGCAGCACACGGGCAGCAGGGTGAAACGGCCGTCGGCGGTGGTCTGGCCGAGGCCGATGCCCAGCTCGCTCTGGATCTGGCTGACGACCGACTCATGGCCGCCGATGTAGCAGACCATGCTGTCGCACACGCGGATGATGTGGCGGCCGACCGGTTGGCGGAAGATCTGGCTGTAGAAGGTGGCGACACCCTCGACGTCGCTGGCCGGAATGCCCAGCACTTCGCCGATGGCGTGAATGGCGCCGTCCGGCACCCAGCCACGCTCCTTCTGGACGATCTTCAGGGCTTCGATGGACGCCGCGCGCGGGTCCTCATAGTGATGCATTTCGTGCTCGATGGCCGAGCGCTCGGTTTCGCTCAGGGCGAAACGGTCTGTCTGGATAAGCGTGCTGTTCATGCTTAGCGGTCCACGTCAGCCATAACGAAGTCGATACTGCCCAGGTACGCAATGAGGTCGGCAACCATGCTGCCTTTGATCACCGAAGGGATCTGCTGCAGGTGCGGGTAGCTCGGGGTGCGGATCCGGGTGCGGTAGCTCATGGTGCCGCCATCGCTCGTCAGGTAGTAACTGTTGATGCCCTTGGTCGCTTCGATCATCTGGAACGACTCGTTGGCCGGCATGACCGGGCCCCACGAGACTTGCAGGAAGTGCGTGATCAGGGTTTCGATGTGCTGCAGGGTGCGCTCTTTCGGCGGCGGCGTGGTCAGCGGGTGATCCGCCTTGTACGGGCCTTCCGGCATGTTGCGCAGGCACTGGTCGATGATGCGGATACTCTGACGCATCTCCTCGACACGGACCATGCAGCGATCGTAGGCATCGCCGTTGTGGGCCAGCGGTACTTCGAACTCGAAGTTTTCGTAGCCGGAGTAAGGACGGGCTTTACGCAGGTCGAAGTTGCAACCGGTGGCACGCAAGCCGGCACCGGTGGTGCCCCATTCCAGCGCTTCCTTGGTGTTGTACGCGGCAACGCCGATGGTACGGCCCTTGAGGATGCTGTTTTGCAGGGCGGCCTTGGTGTATTCGTCGAGGCGCTTGGGCAGCCACTCGACAAAGTCCTTGACCAGCTTGTCCCAGCCACGTGGCAGGTCGTGGGCGACGCCACCGATGCGGTACCAGGCCGGGTGCAGGCGGAAACCGGTGATCGCTTCGATCACGGTGTAGGCGCGCTGGCGGTCGGTGAAGGTGAAGAACACCGGGGTCATGGCGCCGACGTCCTGGATGTAGGTACCCAGGAACAGCAGGTGGCTGGTGATGCGGAAGAACTCGGCCAGCATGATGCGAATCACGTCGACCTTCTGCGGCACCTTGATGCCGGCCAGCTTCTCTACCGCAAGCACGTACGGCAGGTTGTTCATCACCCCGCCGAGGTAATCGATACGGTCGGTATAGGGGATGAAGCTGTGCCAGGACTGGCGCTCGGCCATTTTTTCGGCGCCACGGTGGTGGTAGCCGATGTCCGGTACGCAGTCGACGATTTCTTCACCGTCCAGCTGCAGGACGATACGGAACGCACCGTGCGCCGAAGGGTGGTTGGGGCCGAGGTTGAGGAACATGTAGTCCTCGTTGGCGCCCTGACGCTTCATGCCCCAGGCTTCCGGGTTGAAGCGAGCCGATTCCTCTTCAAGCTGCTGCTTGGCCAGGGTCAGGCTGTAGGGGTCGAACTCGGTCGCACGGGCAGGGTAGTCCTTGCGCAGCGGGTGACCTTCCCAGGTCGGCGGCATCATGATGCGGCTGAGGTGCGGGTGGCCGGCAAAGTCGATGCCGAACATGTCCCAGACTTCGCGCTCGTACCAGTTGGCGTTTGGCCAGATGCCTGTCACGGTCGGCAGGTTCAGGTCGCCTTCGCTGAGCGACACCTTGATCATCACGTCGCTGTTACGCTCGATCGACAACAGGTGGTAGAACACGCTGAAATCGGCGGCTGGCAGGCCACGGCGCTGGGTGCGCAGGCGCTCGTCGACGCCATGCAGGTCGTACAGCATGCTGTAAGGCTTGGCGACGCCGCGCAGGAAGCTGAGCACCTCTTTGAGCTGGGCGCGTTTTACCCACAGCACGGGCATGCCGGTGCGGGTTTCCTGGGCGACGAATGCGTCGGCGCCAAAACGGTTGTTCAGTTCGACGACCACATCCTGGTCGTCAGCCTTGTAGGGCGGAATGAAAATAGCGTTGTCCGCTGTCATGGTCTCGGTCGCTTTGGGTCAACGTTAAGAATGAAGCCAGGCCGCCGGCTCCTTCGGGAGCGGGCGGCAGGTCGCTGGATCAGACTTCGTCGGGGCTGCGCAGGTTGGTTACTGCAATGCGCTGCTCACGACGCAGGTCTTTCTGGGCTGGCATCTCGGCACGGTAAATACCTTGATCACCAACAACCCAGGAAAGCGGGCGTCGTTCTTGGCCGATCGACTCCTGCAGCAGCATCAAGCCTTGCAGGAAAGCCTCAGGGCGTGGCGGGCAGCCAGGCACATAGACGTCCACGGGGAGGAACTTGTCGACCCCCTGAACGACCGAGTAGATGTCGTACATGCCACCGGAGTTGGCGCACGAACCCATGGAGATGACCCATTTTGGCTCGAGCATCTGCTCGTACAGGCGCTGGATGATCGGCGCCATCTTCACGAAGCAGGTACCGGCAATGACCATGAAGTCGGCCTGACGCGGCGAGGCCCGGATGACTTCGGCGCCGAAGCGGGCGATGTCGTGGGGTGCCGTGAAGGCCGTGGTCATTTCCACGTAGCAGCAGGACAGGCCGAAGTTGTACGGCCAGAGGGAGTTCTTACGGCCCCAATTGACCGCGCCACGCAGCACATCTTCAAGTTTGCCCATGAAGATGTTCTTGTGGACCTGGTCCTCTAGCAGTTGATCGGTGACGGTTTCCCGTTCACCGACCGGGTACTGCTCGTTGGGCGCATCCGGATCGATTCTGGTGAGATTGTATTGCATGCCAAAGCCTCATTGTTTCAGCTTCGCTTGCCGCTTGCGGCGACCTTCGGGAGCCCAATCAAGTGCCCCGACGCGCCATAGGTAGACAAGACCTGCCAACAGAATTGCTATGAAAACGAGTGCTTCGACGAATCCGGTCCAGCCGCTTTCGCGGACGGACACAGACCATGCAAAGAGAAAGAGGGCTTCGATATCGAAGATCACGAACAGCATCGCGACCAGATAGAATTTGGCGGACAGGCGCAGGCGAGCGCTGCCGACGGGCAGCATGCCGGATTCGAAGGGTTCGTTCTTGGCGCGGCCCCAAGCCTTGCTACCGAGCAGGCTGGACAGGCCGAGCATGAAGGCGCACAGGCCGACGACACCCAGGAGGAAGATGGCAAAGCCCCAGTTGTGGGCGATGAGTCCTGCCGAATCGGACATGCTAGAAATCCTTATACAGAGACCCAGCTCTGCAGTCTGAAATAAGTGTAGAGCGGCGACTTGGCGTCGCACATGCAGTGACCAAATGTCGCAGCCGAATCAATCGGGCTGATTTTATGGGTAAACCTGGTGCAAGTAAAATTTCTGTCGCAAATTTATTCGTAGGATTAAGTACAAAAACCGTTCGTAACTGGCTGAGAGCCTTGAAATTCGGGCATTACGCGCGGTTTTGTTAATTATGTTTCTTGCTGCAGGTAACGAATTGCAACTCCTGTAATGATAATTAATATCATTTGAGCTGCTGCCGTTGAATTTGGCTCTTCTGTGCCTTGTAAAGTTCATCTGGCGATTCCCCCTACTTGCAATTGCAAAAAACCCTTGTTCTAGCAGCTCTCGGTCCTGCGTGCACCGCTCTGGGTCAATACTTTATCGGTTGAGCGATGACTGACTGATGAAGCGATGGCCCATTGGCCGAGCCAGTAGGCGAGGATGATCAGGTACGGTGCGGCGGCGAACGGGCTGACGAAGCGGTCGATGCCGATCAGGCTGTCGGAGAACACGAACAGGCCGGCACCCAGTGCTGCCACTCCCCCGCAGGCCAGTGCGCGCCAGAGCATGGCGCTGATGGCCAGGGCGTAGAGCGCTACCGGGATCAGCAACGGGCCGAGGCCGTGGCTGGCCAGTACACCGAGCAGCGCGATGCCTGTGATTGCGCTGAAGATCAGTGCGGGCAGGGCGGGGCGCAGGGTAATGCCGCAATAGCCGCGCAGGTAAGCAAGGTGGGCACAAAGGAAAGCAGCCAAGCCGAACACGAACAGGTCGGCGGGGATGGCCAGCAGGATGTCGCCGAGTACCGAGAAGGCCAGGCCGATCGAGATCCATGTGCGATAAGGCGAAACCGGGGTGCTGCGCAGCCAGGCAATCAAGGCCAGCACCGGGATGGGTTTGGTCATGAGGGCGAGCAGGGTGTTGTCGCTGGCCAGTGCATATAGATAGAGGGCAGCGGCGGTCAGGGCGAGAATCATCAGGTGGCTTGGACGAGGCATGGGCGGTCCTTGCTGCTGGGCTGCCACAAGCATAGCCCTGATCCGGGGGTTTTGCTGCGACCTGTGCCGGCCCTTTTGCGGGTAAACCCGTTCCTGCAGCGGCCTGCGCCCAATCGCCGATGCGTGTCTCCTTCCGATTAGTGTAGGAGCGGGTTTACCCGCGAATACGGTAGCGGCGGCAACGGTGAACGGCTGGTAAAAATTGGCCAGCAGGCCCGGCTCTTTCTCGGGTAAAAACAAAGGCCCGGAGCTTTCACAAGCCCCGGGCCTTTGTTCAACCGCAACCCACTATCAGTGGAACTGCTCTTCCTCGGTCGAACCGGTCAGTGCAGTCACCGACGAAGCGCCACCCTGGATCACGGTGGTCATGTCGTCGAAGTAGCCAGTGCCCACTTCCTGCTGGTGCGCCACGAAGGTGTAGCCCTTGCTGGCGTCAGCGAATTCCTGCTCCTGCAGCTTCACGTAGGCGGTCATGTCGTTGCGGGCGTAGTCGTGCGCCAGGTTGAACATGCCGTGCCACATGTTGTGGATGCCGGCCAGGGTGATGAACTGATGCTTGTAACCCATGGCCGACAGTTCGCGCTGGAACTTGGCGATGGTGGCGTCGTCCAGGTTTTTCTTCCAGTTGAAGGAAGGCGAGCAGTTGTACGACAGGATCTGGTCCGGGTACTCCTTCTTGATCGCTTCGGCGAAGCGGCGGGCTTCGTCCAGGTCCGGCTTGGCGGTTTCGCACCAGATCAGGTCGGCGTAAGGGGCATAGGCCAGGCCGCGGGCAATGGCCTGATCGAGGCCGGCACGGACCTTGTAGAAGCCTTCGCGGGTGCGCTCGCCAACCACGAACGGCTGGTCGTACGGGTCACAGTCGCTGGTCAGCAGGTCGGCGGCGTTGGCGTCGGTGCGGGCCAGAATGATGGTCGGTACACCCGACACGTCAGCGGCCAGGCGAGCGGCCACCAGCTTCTGTACAGCTTCCTGAGTCGGCACCAGCACCTTGCCGCCCATGTGGCCGCATTTTTTAACCGAGGCCAGCTGGTCTTCGAAGTGCACGCCGGCGGCGCCTGCTTCGATCATGTTCTTCATCAGCTCGTAGGCGTTCAGAACGCCACCAAAACCGGCTTCGGCGTCGGCCACGATGGGCGCGAAGTAGTCGATGTAGCCTTCGTCGCCCGGGTTCTTGCCGGCTTTCCACTGGATCTGGTCGGCGCGGCGGAACGCGTTGTTGATGCGTTTGACCACGGTCGGTACCGAGTCGACCGGGTACAGCGACTGGTCAGGGTACATCGACTCGGCCGAGTTGTTGTCGGCGGCAACCTGCCAGCCGGACAGGTAGATGGCCTGGATGCCGGCCTTGACCTGTTGTACAGCCTGGCCGCCAGTCAGGGCGCCCATGCAGTTGACGAAATCTTTTTCGGGGCGGAAGGACGGGTGGGCACCTTCGGTGACCAGCTTCCACAGTTTTTCTGCGCCCTGACGCGCAAAGGTGTGCTCAGGTTGCACGGAGCCACGCAGGCGAACGACATCAGCGGCGGTGTAGGTACGGGTCACGCCTTTCCAGCGCGGGTTTTCGGCCCAGTCTTTCTCGAGGGCTGCAATTTGCTGTTCGCGTGTCAGTGCCATGGAAATAAACCTCGTCGCATCGATCTTGGGTTAATTGTGCTGATGCTCGGAGCAGATCAGGTGCCTGGCGGCTGTCCTGTTCGCAGGAGTGCGGCGGCGAACGCGAAGGCTCGAAGGGGAAGGGTGGGCAGACCAGGCGAAGGTGTGCTCCGGCAGGTCGGCTCGTGGTTGCCTTGCTGCGGTGCGACGCGATTGCCAGTACTGCGGTGATGCGCTTCCGTCCCTCGGGACAACTTCTTCGTTGCAGTCGCAATCCCGTCGAACCGCCTTGTGGGCCGTATAGACACGAGGCGCCTCCAGGGGTGGGAGGAGCACGCCTCGAAGGCCCTTGCCAGGGCCCCTGATTAGCGGGAGCGAGGCCATCATGCCCTTGGGAAAAAGACCCTGTCAAATGTTTTGTAGTGCTTTTTTGTGCTTACTACATCTTTGGTCTAATGCGACTTGCCAGTCAGTTTCAAGGCCTTTGGTCGAAGCCTTGAATTGCCTGGTATCAGTCAACAAGGTCGACTTTGACCCGCAATGTCATGTTTTCACCCCGTTGGGTGCTGTACGTATGGCTTGATGCGCTGCGATCGGCTTGGCTCTGCTGGTTGAACCCCGCCAGGGTGATCCACTCGCCGAGCTTGCCCGTGACTGTCGTGTCGGTACTTTGTACTTTCACTACATCTGCACGTTCATGGCTGATGCGGTCATTATTGCTGCTTATTTGCAGACGAACCGTTTCGCCGCTCAGGCTGGGGGTCACGTAGAAGCCCTGGGTCACGTTGCGGTATTCGGTGTTGCTCTGAATGCGCCCATAGCCGTCTGTGCTGGTGCTGGTAATGGGGATGCTCTGGCCCACCTGGATCAGTGCCGGTTGCCCTTCGCTGGCTTGTACCTGCTGCATGCCGCCGTCGCGGTTGCTGGTGCCGTAGTGAATGACGCGTGCGTTGCCGCGGTTGTCCTGGAAGTTGCTGTCGTTGTTGTCGACGCTGATCAGCAGGCGCTTGGGCGCGGTATCCAGCTGTTGCAGCAGGGCGCGCAGGTCGTCGATGCGCTCGGGGCTGGCGTTGACGATCAGTTTGTTCTCGAAGGCGCTGACCGTGCCGTCCTTGCCGATGAACGCCTGCAGGGCGGGCAGCAGTTCGGCGCTGCTGCGATGCTGAAGTGGCACCACCTCGGTGGCGGCATGGGCGGTGAGGCTGGCGACCAGCAACAGGGAGGTGAAAAGGGGGCGTAGCGGCATGTCCATGATCTCCGCAGGTGGAATCAACATGATGGCAAATTTGCTGACTTTTTGCCGGATCTGGATCACGCCGGCACTGTTGCGGACGGTCGTATTATCCTGGTTTATCTTGTAGGCTATAAATTATAGTAGGCAAGATAATTGAGGTTAATTGCATGTCTCCCGTTCGCCCGCTCCTACGCCGTCATCAGTTGGCCACCGCACTGGCCCAAGACCTGGCCGGTGAGTCGTTGGTCGATTACAGCTCGGGTATGTTCCTGGCCGCGCCCCGGCGTACGGGCAAGAGCACCTTCCTCAACAACGACTTCATACCGGAATGCGCACAGCGCGGCTGGCTACCGGTTTACGTCGACCTGTGGTCGGATCGCGACGCCGCCCCTGCGCAGCTCATCAGCGGCGCCATCGGTACTGCGCTGGCCAGATTCGAAGGCGCGCTGGCCAGGACCGCGAAAAAGGCCGGTATCGACAAGATCAACCTGCTGCGCACCCTGAGCTGGGATTTCACCCGCCCGCAACTGCCTGCGGGTACTACCCTGGCCCAGGCGCTTGCCGTGTTGCATCAAGTGTCAGGGCAGTTGGTAGTACTGATCATCGACGAGGCTCAGCACGCCCTTAACAGCGAAGATGGCCTTAATGCGATGTTCGCGCTGAAAGCCGCGCGTGACCACCTTAACCGTGGCGACCGTCCGGACGGCTTGCGCCTGGTGTTCACGGGCTCTAGTCGCGACAAGCTGGCCAACCTGGTACTCAAGAGCAAGCAGCCATTCTTTGGTGCCAGCATCACGCCATTTCCGTTGCTGGGGCGTGAATATGTCGAATTCATCACCGCCTTGTGGAACCGTCGCCTGGCCGACAGTAACCAGTTCAAGGTAGAGGACCTGGCATACGCGTTCGAATTGGTCGGCCGGCGCCCGGAAATGCTCAACAAACTGTTGGCCGAAGTAAGTGTCGGCCTGGGTGAGGCGGGCAACCTGGGTGAACTGCTGCGCAATGGGGCGCTGAACCATCAAGCCGGGGTGTGGAGTGACTACGAAAGCGCTTGGAACGAACTTACGCCGTTGCAGCAGGCCGTGCTAGAGGTCATGGCCGAGCGCACGCTGGGCCGGCAGTCGTTTTCCCCGTTTACCGAGCAAACCCTGGATGAGGTCAGCCGCAAGCTGGAGCAGGCCCAGGCGGTAGCCAACGTCAACACGGCAAACGTACAGAAGGCCCTCGATGCCCTGCGCGACAAGGAGCTGGTATGGAAGGCCAATCGTGGCGAGTACGCGTTGGAGGATACTTCCATGGCCGAATGGCTCGCCCGCGACCAGGCAGTTGTCAGCCACAGGTGAACCTTTGAGGTGCCCCGTAAGTCGCACTCACAGGGAGCGCGTGGGGTGATTGCATGAAGGGTGTCCTGATCTTGCTGTTATGGCTTTGCAGTCTTGGTGCACAGGCTGCAGCGGACACGCTGCGCATCAAGCAGCTGCAGCGTTGCGGCGACTTGTTCAGCGATAGCCAGCAGCGATGGTGCCTGCGTGTCGAAGGGCTCCGGGCAAATCTGCCAACGGTATGGCTCGGCGGTACGCGGCTGTCAGAAGCCGATATCGAGCGCCAAGGTGACCGGCTAACCTTGAAACTGGCGAGAGAAGCCCAGCGCAGCGCCCCGCTCTGGCTGGCCGATGGCGGCCGCACCAGCAACCCGGTATGGCTGAGCCGCCAACGCAGTCATGTGATCGCCGCAGGGCCCGATGAAGTGGCGAAGAACATGGATGGCCTGACCACCTATGTCGATCTGGTCAGCCTGTTGATCGAAGAAAAATACGACGGCCTCGACGAGGCCCGGCGCATCGCCGGCAAATACGGCGCCCAGGTTGTCGGTGCCATACCTCCGCTGAATGTCTACCAGCTGCGCTTGCCGGTAGATGACCTGGTGCAGCGCGATGCGATGGTCCTGCGCATGGGCAGTGAAGTCAGCGTGGATGCCGTGATTGTCGAAGAGTCCGGCCCCGAGCGCGGGGAGGAGGGCAATGGGCGCAGCACCCGGGCCATCGACCAGGCGGACGAATGGGCCGCCAACCGCTTCATGGACGCGCTGTATTTCTACCGGCGCCGGATTGCCGCTTCTCGCTTGCCGGTGAAGCCCGTGCGGATCGGGGTAATCGAGCGCGAAGTGGACTTTGACGCCCCGGGGTTCAGCCATTATCGAGGGGGCTGCGAACAAGGCCAGACATGCCTCTACGCTCGCGATGGTAATCGCCCGGCAGGCCACGGCAGCCATGTTGCAGGCATTCTCGCTGCGCAGGGTGAGGGCTTTTTGCCAGGGCTGGGCAAGCACAGCCCTGGCTTCGAGGTGGTGGTAGAGCGCAACTCGGATGCCGGTATCACCGCCAACATCGCTGCCTCGGTGAACCTGGTCGAAGATGGCGTGCGGGTGCTGAACTGGAGCTGGGGCATTCACCGGGTCGGGGCACGCAATGTGAAGGGTGATGAGGTCGATTCGCTGGTGCGCTCCGGGCTGGCAATGAGTGGCTACGAGGAGTTACTTGAGGAGTTCTTCCTCTGGCTGCGCAAGGAGCACCCTGATGTGGTGGTGGTGAATTCGGCGGGCAATGGTGCGTCCTGGTCGGGGACCGATGAATATCGCCTGCCTTCGTCATTCATCACCGAACAATTGCTGGTGGTGGGCGGGCATCAGCGCAGTGACAAGGCTACGGCAGTTGAAGCCCACGATCACGTGCGCAAGCGTCACAGTTCCAATATCGACATGCGCGTGGACGTCAGTGCTGCTGCCTGCATACGCCCAGTGTCTGCCGAGGCTGCGCATTGCGGCACGTCGTACGCAACACCCTTGGTGACTGCCACTGTGGCGACGATGCTGTCGATCAACCCGGCACTTACCCCGGAACAGGTGCGCATGCTGTTGCGGCGCAGTGCCTTGACCCTGGGCGCCGAACAGGATTTCGAAGCGATGGATGCCGAAGACCTGACGGCGCCGATCCTGCCCTCAGAGCGTGGTGGCCGCCTGAACGACCCGGACCTGGGCCGTTCGGCGCGCCTGGACATG
Organism: Pseudomonas sp. GLN_2; assembly: GCF_043106005.1. Taxonomy (NCBI): domain Bacteria; kingdom Pseudomonadati; phylum Pseudomonadota; class Gammaproteobacteria; order Pseudomonadales; family Pseudomonadaceae; genus Pseudomonas; species Pseudomonas sp. GLN_2. Next base: position 97,880 of record NZ_JBICMC010000033.1, read on the forward strand.
CAGCGTGCGCTGGACCTGGCCGTGCAGAGCCTGGAACGGGTGCGTTGAGCGGTGGCCGCTGTCAGACAAATTCCGTAACATCGCGCCCCTCGTTTTTCTAACGTCCGTCAGGACTGCACCACAGGAAGCCCATGAAGCCCGCCCGACTACGCGCCGACCTGCTCGCCGGCCTTACCACCTCGTTTGCCTTGGTCCCCGAGTGCATCGCCTTTGCCCTGGTGGCCCATCTCAACCCGCTGATGGGCCTGTATGGCGCGTTCATCATTTGTACCCTGACGGCGCTGTTCGGCGGGCGGCCGGGGATGATCTCAGGCGCTGCCGGCTCGATGGCGGTGGTGATCGTCGCCTTGGTGGTGCAGCACGGCGTGCAGTACCTGCTGGCCACGGTGCTGCTGGGCGGTGTGGTGATGATCCTGTTCGGCCTGCTGCGCCTGGGCAAACTGGTGCGCCTGGTGCCATACCCGGTCATGCTTGGCTTCGTAAACGGCCTGGCCATCGTCATCGCCATGGCTCAGCTGGAGCATTTCAAGGACGGCGAACACTGGCTCAGTGGCACGCCGCTGTACCTGATGATCGGCCTGGTCGCGCTGACCATGGCGGTGGTTTATGTGCTGCCGAAACTGACCCGTGCGGTGCCGCCGGCCCTGGTGGCGATCCTCGGTGTTGGCCTGCTGGTGTACGTGCTCGGGCTGCCTACCCGCACCCTGGGCGACATGGCGCATATCGCCGGCGGCCTGCCGGGGCTGGCGCTGCCGGAGGTGCCCTGGAATCTGGAAACCCTGAAGATCATCGCCCCCTACGCGGTGCTGATGGCCATGGTCGGCCTGCTGGAAACCCTGCTCACCCTCAATCTGACCGATGAGATCACCGAGAGCCGTGGCTTCCCGGACCGCGAGTGTGTGGCATTGGGCGCTGCGAACATGGTGTCGGGCCTGTGCGGCGGCATGGGCGGCTGCGCGATGATCGGGCAGACGGTGATCAACCTCAGCTCCAATGGCCGGGGCCGGTTGTCGGGGGTAGTGGCCGGGGTAATGATTCTGCTGTTCGTGCTGTTCCTGTCGCCGCTGATCGAGCGTATTCCCCTGGCGGCGCTGGTCGGGGTGATGTTCGTGGTGGCCCAGCAGACCTTTGCCTGGGCGTCGTTGCGGGTGTTGCACAAGGTGCCGGTGAATGATGTGCTGGCGATCGTGGCGGTGACTGTGGTCACGGTGCTGACCGACCTGGCCATGGCAGTGCTGTTCGGTATCATCATCGCGGCGCTCAACTTTGCCTGGCAGCATGCGCGGGAGCTGTATGCCGACACCCATGAGGACGCGGAGGGCGGCAAGCGTTATCAGCTGCATGGCACGCTGTTCTTTGCCTCGACCACCTCGTTCCTCAACCAGTTCGACACGGCCGGGGACCCGGCCCAGGTCACGCTGGATTGCCAGCATTTGAGCTTTGTCGACTATTCGGCGGTTGCGGCGCTGAAAACCCTGCGCGAGCGCTATGCCAAGGCGGGCAAGCATTTGCGCGTGGTGCATTTGTCCGAGCGATGCAAGAAGCTGTTGAAGCGGGCGGGCGAGCAGCACTGAAAACTGTTGGTGTCTGTGTCGGTTTCTTCGCGGGTAAACCCGCGCCTACGGGGGATCGCATACCCCTGTAGGCGCGGGTTTACCCGCGAAGAGGCCGGCACAGGAGAACCGCTTACTCTCCGCGGCTCTTCTTGACGATGCCATCGGCAATGCTCGCCGGGGCCTCGGCATAGCGGGTGAACTCCATCGAGAAGCTGGCCCGGCCCTGGGTCATCGAGCGCATCGAGGTGGCGTAGCCGAACATTTCACCCAACGGCACTTCGGCACGTATCACCTTGCCAGCCGGTGTTTCATCACCGTCCTGGATCATGCCGCGACGTCGGCTCAAGTCGCCGAGGATGTCGCCCTGATATTCCTCGGGCGTCACCACCTCTACCTTCATCACCGGCTCCAGCAACACTGCGCCGCCTTTCTGCGACAACTGCTTGGTGGCCATTGACGCGGCGATCTTGTAGGCCATCTCGTTGGAGTCGACATCGTGGTACGAGCCGTCGAACACGGCGGCCTTGAGGTTGATCAGGGGGTAGCCGGCAAGCACGCCGTTCTTCATTTGCTCTTCGATACCCTTCTGGATTGCCGGGATGTACTCGCGGGGTACCACGCCGCCGACGATCTCGTTGATGAACTCCAGGCCTTCTTTGCCTTCATCACCGGGGGCGAAACGGATCCAGCAATGGCCGTATTGGCCACGGCCACCGGACTGGCGCACGAAACGCCCCTCGATCTCGCAGGTATTGCGGATTTTTTCCCGGTAGGCCACCTGCGGCTTGCCGATGTTGGCCTCGACGTTGAACTCGCGGCGCATGCGGTCGACGATGATATCCAGGTGCAGCTCGCCCATGCCCGAGATGATGGTCTGGCCAGTCTCTTCATCGGTACGCACGCGGAATGAGGGGTCTTCCTGGGCCAGCTTGCCCAGCGCGATCCCCATTTTTTCCTGGTCGGCCTTGGTTTTCGGCTCTACTGCGACGGAAATCACCGGGTCGGGGAAGTCCATGCGTTCGAGAATGATCGGCTTGTCCATGTCGCACAGGGTGTCACCGGTGGTCACGTCTTTCATGCCGATCAGCGCGGCGATATCGCCGGCACACACGTCCTTGATTTCTGCGCGCTGGTTGGCGTGCATCTGCACCATGCGGCCGATGCGTTCCTTCTTGCCTTTGACCGAGTTGAGTACCGCATTGCCTGAACTGAGCACGCCGGAATAAACGCGGGCGAAGGTGAGGGTGCCGACGAACGGGTCGGTGGCGATCTTGAAAGCCAGTGCCGAGAACGGCTCTTTGTCGTCGGCGTGCCGTTCCAGGTGCTTTTCTTCATCGTCCGGGTCGGTGCCGCGGATGGCAGGAATTTCCGAGGGGGCGGGCAGGTAATCGATTACCGCATCGAGCATCAGCGGCACGCCCTTGTTCTTGAAAGAGGAGCCGAGGATGGTCGGCACGATTTCGTTGGCGATGGTGCGCTGGCGCAACCCGGCCTTGATCTCTTCGACGCTCAGCTCCTCGCCATCGAGAAACTTCATGGTCAGCTCGTCATTGGCCTCGGCCGCAGCTTCGATCATGTGCGCGCGCCATTCGTCGGCCAGAGCCTTCAGTTCGGCGGGGATTTCTTCTTCGCGGTAGCTGGTGCCCTGGTCGGCATCGTTCCAGTAGATGGCCTTCATCTTCACCAGGTCGATCTGGCCCATGAAGTTTTCTTCGCTGCCGATGGCCAGCTGGATGGGCACCGGGTGGTGCCCCAGGCGCTGATCGATCTGCTTGACCACGCGCAGGAAGTCGGCCCCCTGGCGGTCCATCTTGTTGATGTAGGCCAAGCGTGGCACGTGATACTTGTTGGCCTGGCGCCAGACTGTCTCGGACTGCGGCTCGACGCCGTCCGCGCCGCTGAATACCACGACCGCGCCATCGAGCACGCGCAATGAGCGCTCCACCTCGATGGTGAAATCGACGTGGCCTGGGGTGTCGATGATGTTGAAACGGTACTTGTGGGCGAACTGCTTGGTCGAGCCTTGCCAGAACGCTGTGGTCGCCGCCGAGGTGATGGTGATGCCGCGTTCCTGCTCCTGGGCCATCCAGTCCATGGTCGCCGCGCCATCGTGCACTTCGCCCATCTTGTGGTTGACCCCGGTGTAGAACAGGATCCGCTCGGTGGTCGTGGTCTTGCCGGCATCCACGTGGGCGACGATGCCGATATTGCGGTACAGCTCGATGGGCGTTGTGCGGGCCATGGCGGACTACCTGTGGGTGGACGGATTCCACCAAGTTAGCAGACCGGTGGAATCCTGCCCTGCCACCGGGCTGTCAGTCGGCCTGGGCTTGCAGCATCCACTGGCCATCTACTTCACGGGCCAGGCCGCTGGCCGGCAGCAAGGCCAGCAGGCGCGTGTACAGGGCGGCCTCGGTGAAGGTCTTGAGGGTGGTCAGGTCCAGCGCGCCGACCAGGTTGAGATCAGCCTTGGTGTACGACAGCCAGGCTTTTTTCAACACCTGGGCGACGTCGCTGCCGGCGGTGGTGGCGAACCGGCGGTGCCACTGGCGGCCTTCGAAGGTGAAGTTGTGCGCGTGGCTGTAGGTGCTTTGGTCGGCGCCTTCCACGCAGCGGTGGCAGCGGCATGGGCCCTCGCCGAAGGCGTTGCGCAGGTAGCTGTTGAAGTCCACGACGGGCTTGAGGGACAGGCGTTTGTCGACTTCGAACAGGTCGGCGATCAGGGGTTCTTCGGCGCTCACTCGGGATCCTCGTGTGGTGTGGCGTGCATCGGCGGGCACCCTAACAGATCGGGGCATTCAGATCACCTGTTGCAGGCCCGGCTCTTCCCAGGCAGACCCGCCCCGCACAGGTGCCCTGCGTACCCTGAGCAACATGCGATCCCCGTGGGAGCGGGCGTGCCCGCGAAGAGGCCAGTAGAGACAACAGAGACGGCCTGCCGTACTCTACGCGCCCGTACGCCTATACACCCACCGAGGTAACCCCGTTTGAGCATCAAGTACCCGTACATCGCCACCGTGACCATCAGCGCTGAAGACCGTGGCGGAGATACCGAGGCTTCGGAAAACCCCAAGATGCGCGTGGGCCTGGAAGCGGTGACCGAAACCTTGAAGAAGGTGCATTTCGTCGGTACGCTCGCGGCCCCTGAGAAACCGGCCACGCACATTTGCGTAACCCTTGAGAACGGCCTGACCTATTACGGCCCGATCGTCAACGGCCATGCCGAACTGGAAGGCGGCTGGATCGCCTTCGAGTCCGACATGCTTACCCCGGAAGAACTCGGCCTGTAAGCCTCAGTTCAGTTCTGCCAGGCACTGCTCGAGGATATCCAGCCCTTCCTCGAGTACCTCGGCCTCGATGGTCAGCGGTGCCAGCAGGCGAATGATGTGCCGCGCCTTGCCGCTGGGCATCAGCAGCAGGCCCTTGGCGCGGGCCGCTTCCATCACCTTGGCCAGTTGTGCCGGTGCCGGGCTGCCATCGGCATTGGCGAACTCGATCCCTCGCATGGCGCCCACGCCGGTCAGGCGGCCGATGTACGGGCTCAGGCCCGAAGCCTTCCAGCGCTCATAACGGCTGACGATGGCCTGTTCCTGCCGTTCCCCCCAGGTTGCTAGGTTTTCGTCGGTCATCTGCGCCAGGCTGGCCAAGGCCGCCGCACAGGCAATCGGGTTGCCTGAATAGGTGCCACCCAGGCCGCCCTTGGGCAGCGCCGCCATCAATTCCTTGCGCCCGACCACTGCACCCAGCGGCATACCGCCAGCGATGCTCTTGGCCAGCAGCAGCAGGTCGGGCTCGATACCCAGGCGCGGAAACGCGAAGCGCTGGCCGGTGCGGCCGAAGCCCGACTGGATCTCGTCGATGATGATCAGGATGCCACGCTCGTCGCAGAAGCGGCGCAGGGCCTGGGCGAAGGCCGGCTCCAGGGCAAGGAAGCCGCCTTCACCCTGCACTGGCTCGAAGATGAACGCCGCGACGTCCTCCACCGCCAGCTCGACGCTGAACAGGCGATCCATGGCCTTGAGCGCCTGCTCGCAGGTAACCCCGGTATCCGCGCTGGGGTAGGGCAGGTGATACACCGGCCCGGGCAGTTCGCCGACCCGCTGCTTGTAGGGGGCGACCTTGCCATTGAGGTTCAGGGTGGCCAGGGTGCGGCCATGGAAGCCGCCGTCGAACGCGATGATGGCGCGTTTGCCGGTGGCGCCGCGGGCCACTTTCAGGGCGTTTTCCGCCGCTTCCGCGCCGCTGTTGGTGAGCATGCCGGCCAGTGGGTAGCTGACTGGCACAAACTGGCTCAGTTGCTCCATCAGGGCCAGATACGGGCCGTGAGGGGCCGCGTTGAAGGCGTAATGGGTCAGGCGGGTGGCCTGAGCCTGGATGGCCTCGACCACAGCGGGGTTGCAGTGGCCCAGGTTGAGCACGCCGATACCGCCGACGAAGTCGATGTAACGTTTGCCGTCAGTGTCCCAGACTTCGGCATTACGGCCATGGGAAAGTGTGATCGGGTGAACGATGGCAATGGATTGGCTGATACTTTCCTGGTTCATGGGGGCACGCGGACCTTGTTCGAGTTTCTTATTATCCAAGCGTGTCGGCGGGTTATTCCGCAAACGAATTATTCGATTGCGATCATTCCATGGATTCGTGATCTGGCCGGTTTTTTGGGTTGGCTGTGCCGGCCTCTTCGCGGGCAAGCCCGCTCCTACCAGAGGCCAGGGCAGGTCAAATCAATCGCCTTCAGCCACCCGCTCCCGGATCCACTGCACGAAGGCCCTGATCTTGGGCACTTCGGCCGCATGCTCGGCATGCGCAATGAAGTGCCTCCCGTTGCTTGCCACAGGGTGGTCCCAGGCCACCACCAGCTTGCCTTCGCTTAGCTCTTCGGCCACCAGATAGCGGGGAATCAGGGCTATGCCGCAGCCGGAGATGGCCGCGCGGATACACAGGTAGAACGTGTCGAAGCGCGGCCCGTGGTAGCTGTTCTGGCTATGCAACCCAAGCCCCAGGAACCACTCATGCCAGGCCTCCGGCCGCGACACGCATTGCAACAGGCGGTGCTCAGTCAATGCCTGGGCGCTGTCGAAACGGTGGCTGGCCAGCAGCTGCGGGCTGCACACCGGCACCACTTCTTCGCTGAACAACTCGATGCAGGTCGCCCCGGGCCAGGTGCCCTGGCCGAAGAAAAAGGCGACGTCAGCCTTGGCCTGTACCAGGTCGAATGGCTCCAGCTCGTTGCGCACATCCAGGTGAATGCGTGGGTAGCGGTCACCAAAACCCTTGAGCCGGGGCACCAGCCAGCGGGCGCCGAAGGTCGGCTGGGTGGCGATGCGCAGCACTTCGGTTTCGTCGCCGTAGCTGAGGATGTAGCGGCTGGATATGTCGATCTGGGTGAGGATCTTGTTCACTTCGGTGAGGTACAGCGCGCCGGCCGGGGTCAGGTGCAGGCGCCGGCGAATGCGCTGGAACAGCGAGTGCGAGAGCATGTCTTCAAGCTGCGCGACCTGCTTGCTGACGGCGCTCTGGGTCAGGTGCAGTTCCTGGGCCGCGCGGGTGAAGCTGAGGTGGCGAGCGGCCGCTTCGAAGCACTGAAGGGCGGTGGTCGAAGGCATCAGGCGTTTGGACATGACGGGCGAATACCGAGCAAAAAAGGAAGGAGTTCATTCCATAAAGGAATTATGTGGTTCGAAAAGGTCGTTTGTTGACCCCGGCCTATAGATTAATACTGACCTGGATCAACGATTACAACCGGTCATGCGAAGAGGAGGTCAATACCCGCTTCGGTCATCTGCAAAAAACAACAACAACACACATCAGAAATTTATAAGAATTCTGCTCAGACCTTCAGCCGCTTTGCTGCGGCCGACCCATTCGAGGGTTCTTCATGGCTTCGCAAGACAACAAGAAACAGCGCTCACTGCAGCACGGCCTGACTTCCCGTCAGGTTTCCATGATCTCCATTGCCGGCATCATCGGCGCCGGGCTGTTCATCGGGTCCTCCAACGCCATTGCCACCGCCGGCCCGGCCATCCTCATCTCCTACGCCATGACTGGCCTGCTGGTCTTGCTGGTGATGCGCATGCTGGGTGAAATGGCCATCGCAAACCCCAACAGCGGCTCTTTTTCCACCTACGCCTCGGAGGCCATCGGGCCTTGGGCGGGCTTTACCATTGGCTGGCTGTACTGGTGGTTCTGGGTGTTGATCATTCCGGTGGAAGCCATTGCCGGTGCTGACATCCTGCATGCCTACTTCCCTGGCGTGCCGTCCTGGCTGTTCGCCTTCCTGATCATGCTGGTGCTGTCGGGCACCAACCTGGTCAGCGTGAAGAACTTCGGTGCTTTCGAGTACTGGTTCGCGTTGGTCAAGGTGGTCGCGATCATTGGCTTCATCGGGGTGTGCACCTTGGCGGTGTTCGGTTTCTGGCCGCTGGCCGAGGTCTCCGGGGTCAGCCGACTGTGGGACAGCGGTGGTTTCATGCCCAATGGGTTCGGGACGGTGCTTGGGGGCGTGCTGATCACCATCTTCTCGTTCTTCGGTGCCGAAATCGTCACCATCGCGGCTGACGAAACCGCCAACCCGAAAGACAAGATTCGCCGCGCCACCAACCTGGTGGTGTACCGCATCGCCATTTTCTACCTGGCGTCGATCTTCCTGGTGGTGTCGCTGGTGGCCTGGAACGACCCCGGGCTGAAAGCGGTAGGGTCGTTCCAGCGTGTACTGGAAGTGCTGAACGTGCCGGGCGCCAAGTTGCTGGTTGACCTGGTGGTGCTGGTGGCGGTGACAAGTTGCATGAACTCGGGGCTCTACACGGCGTCGCGCATGCTCTATTCGCTGGGCGCGCGTGGCCAGGCGCTGAGCGTGACCAAGCGCATCTCCGGTTCCGGCGTGCCGACCGTGGCAGTGATCTTCTCCACCCTGGCGGGCTTCGCTGGCTGCCTCGTCAACTATGTGTTCCCGGGCAAGGTGTTTGGCTTCCTGCTGTCGACCACTGGCGCCATCGCTTTGCTGGTGTACCTGGTCATTGCCGTGTCGCAGCTGCGCATGCGTGCCCGGGCCGAGCGTGAAGGGCGCCCGCTGGAACTGAAGATGTGGCTGTTCCCATGGCTGACCTGGCTGGTGATCGGCACCATCGTCATGGTGCTGGGCTACATGCTGTTCAGCGACGCCTACCGCTATGAGACGCTGATGACTGCCGGGGTGACCGCGTTCATCCTGCTGGTTTCACTGACCCAGCGGCGTACGAAGATGGTTGCCCAGACGGTCTGATGTTTCTGCTTTAATGGGGGCGTTGCGCGCCCCCATTCCAACAAGCACAGGAAGCGTATGACTGAGCACACCCTTTCCCTTCAAGCCCTCGCGGCCCCTGAGGGTACTTGCTATGGCTGCGGCTGTTCCCACCCCAGCGGCCTGCACCTGCAAAGCCACTGGGACGCCGACGGTGTTCACCTGGTGTGCCGGCACTCGCCCGACAGCACCTTCATTGGCTGGCCTGGCCTGGTTTACGGTGGCCTGCTGGCGATGCTGGTCGACTGCCACTCCAACTGGACGGCGATGGCCTACCACTACCGTAACGAAGGCCGAGAACCGGGCAGTCTGCCGCGTATCGACTGCGTTACCGGTACGCTCAATCTGACCTACCTGAAACCTACGCCGATGGGCGTCGAGCTGTTGCTCAAGGCGCGTGTCGAAGGCGAAGTGGGGCGCAAGAGCCGGGTCATCTGCGAAGTCTGGGCAGAGGATGTACTGACGGTGACGGCCGACTCGGTGTTTGTCCGCGTCGATACCGAAAAGCTCAAGCTCAAGGCCCACGGCCAGGCCTGAGCTGCCAACACTGATGAGTGGTCGGTGATGGCCAGCGGCTGGGGATGTCTCTAGAGTGACAGGTTCATTCCCTTGGCAAGGTTGATCATGACCGAACTCAGTGCTTTCCCCATCACCCGCAAATGGCCCGCCAAACATCCCGAACGCCTGCAGTTGTACTCGCTGCCGACACCCAACGGGGTGAAGGTGTCGATCATGCTCGAAGAGATTGGCTTGGCTTACGAGGCGCACAAGGTCAGCTTCGACAACGATGACCAATTGAGCCCCGAGTTCATCTCGCTCAGCGCGAACAACAAGATCCCCGCCATCCTCGACCCGAACGGGCCGGGCGGTCAGCCGCTGCCGCTGTTCGAGTCGGGGGCGATCTTGCAGTACCTGGCGGAGAAGAGCGGCCAGCTGCTCAGCCAGGACCCCGCCCAGCGCTACCAGACCCTGCAGTGGCTGATGTTCCAGATGGGCGGCATCGGGCCGATGTTCGGCCAGGTCGGGTTCTTCCATTTCTTTGCGGGCAAGGAATATGAAGACAAGCGCCCGCGCGACCGCTATGTCAACGAGTCCAAGCGGCTGCTGGGCGTGCTGGATCGGCATTTGAAAGGTCGGCAGTGGATGGCTGAGGAATACAGCATTGCCGACATCGCCATCTTCCCTTGGGTGCGCAACCTGGTGGAGCGCTACAACGCCCGTGACCTGGTGGGCTTCGACCAGTTCAAGGAAGTGCAGCGCGTGCTGGCGAATTTCCTCGAACGGCCAGCCGTGCAGCGTGGCCTGAAAATCCCGGGCTGATCAACCCGTGCAGGGACAATAGCCTTGTGCAAACGTTGAAAGGCCTGCGCGGTCGCCCGTAGGCGCGGGTTTACCCGCGAAAGGGCCGGCCCTGCTGGCCAATCTCCACCCGCCGTTCGCCGTTGCCGCCGCTACCGTATTCGCGGGTAAACCCGCTCCTACCACGGTGGTGGACGCATATCGATGATTGGGCGAAATCGCGGGGCCGCTTTGCGGCCCTTTCGCGACGCAAGGCCGCACAGACGGCGTACGGGTTCAGAAGATGTGGTTCAGCAGCCAGTACAGGCTGCCAGCCAACAGCATTGCCGCTGGCAGGGTCAGTACCCAGGCCATCAGCAGATTGAACAACGTGCGTTTCTGAATCCCCGACCCATTGGCGACCATGGCGCCGGCCACCCCCGAACTCAGCACATGCGTGGTCGACACCGGCAGCCCGAACATATCCGCCGCGCCAATGGTGCACATCGCCACCACTTCGGCCGATGCGCCTTGGGCATAGCTGAGGTGGGCCTTGCCGATCTTCTCGCCAACGGTGACCACAATACGCCGCCAGCCAACCATGGTCCCCAGCCCGAGCGCGATGGCTACAGCCACCTTCACCCACAACGGAATATAGCGGGTGGCGTCGTCCAGCTGGGCCTTGAACAACTGCACTTGGCTGCGGGTGTCGGCATCGAATGTCACCAGGTGGTTTTTCTCCATGAGGCGGATGGCTTCACTGGTCAGGTACATGTCGTTGCGCACGTTGGCCATGGCTTCAGCCGGTACGCGTTTGAGCGAGCCATAGCCTTTGACCTCTTCGCCGATCATCCCGGTCAGCGCCGCCAATGCCGGTACCAGGTGCGGGCTGGCCTTGGGTTCGGCAATGAACAGGGTAAGCACCTGGCGCGGGTCATCCGGGGTCGCTTGCGGGTTGCTGCGTACCAGTGCCTGGCGGGTCACCTCGGCGACGGCGGAAAACTGCAGGGCCTGCGCGTTGGGCATGGTCTTGTTCAACGCATAAGCCATCGGCAGGGTGCCGACCAGAATCAACATGATCAGCCCCATGCCTTTCTGGCCATCGTTGGAGCCGTGGGCAAAAGAGACCCCGGTGCACGTCAGAATCAGTAGGCTGCGGATCCACCACGGGGGCGGTGTCTGGCCTTCCGGTGCCTGGTAAAGCGCCTTGCGTTTGACCAGCGCGCGCAGGGCCAGCAGCAGCAGGGCTGCACAAGCAAAACCGATCAGCGGTGAGAACAGCAGGGCATAACCCACCTTGCTGGCCTGAGCCCAGTCCACGCCGCTGGTGCCGTCACGCCCATGCATCAGCGCATTGGCCACGCCCACGCCGATGATCGAGCCAATCAGGGTGTGCGAGGACGATGCCGGCAGGCCCAGCCACCAAGTGCCAAGGTTCCAGATGATCGCCGCCAGCAGCAGGGCGAAGACCATGGCGAAGCCGGCCGAAGAACCCACCTGTAGAATCAGTTCTACCGGTAGCAAGGCGATGATGCCGAAGGCCACCGCGCCACTGGAAAAAAGCACGCCCAGGAAGTTGCACAGCCCAGACCACACCACTGCGACCGGCGCCGGCAACGAATGGGTGTATATCACGGTGGCTACCGCGTTGGCGGTGTCATGGAAGCCGTTGACGAATTCGAAGCCCAGGGCAATCAGCAGCGCCAGGCCCAGCAGAAGGAACGGTGTGGCCGTGGTGATGACCGTACCGCTTGCGGTCACATCCTGCTTGAGGCTCCAGGCGGTGTAGGCGATACCCGCCAGCAGCAGGCTGAAGAACAACGCTAAGGTGGCGCGCCCAGGTTTGTGGGAGAGCTGCGGGCGAGCGTCGTGTCTAGCCAGTAGTGGGCTGCTGGCCACTGACGGGGTTGCCATGGGGGCTCCGGTTGGCGTTGGGCGAAAGTGCCGAAGGCCTTGAGCATAGAAACAATTCGTAACCCGGCCGTGACCTCGATCAATGAATTATCTAGGCTCAAGACGGACGGTAATGGCAGGAGACGCCCATGATTCGCTGCAAACGTGTCTATGATGCGGTTGAGGATGAAGATGGCCAGCGTGTACTGGTCGACCGCCTTTGGCCGCGCAACAAGCGCAAGGAAGATCTCCATGGGCAGTGGTTGCGCGAAGTGGCGCCTTCGAATGAATTGCGTAAGGCGTTCCACCAGGGAGACGTAGATTTCGCCGGTTTTACCCAGCGTTACCAGCAAGCGCTGGCGGCCCACCCCGAGCACTGGTATCCGCTGCTGGACATGGCCAGGAAGGGGACGCTGACATTGCTTTATGCAGGCAAGGACAGCGAGCACAACAATGCCCGGGTGCTGGCCGACTGGTTGGAAAACGAACTGGACAGGTGTGGCCCTGGCAGTTCGCCAGTGTGTTATGCCCAATGAGCGCGATGCGATGCCCTTACAGTTGATTCCCGCCCAAGACATCCACTGCACCTTCGCCCGCAACCTTACGCGCCGCGCCATGTTGCCCTATTACCGTGAATTCGACCTGCTGTGGATCGAGGACGCCTTCGACGCGGCCTGGGGCTGGCGCGAGCAGTGGCTGGTGATCGAAGGCGACACGCTGTTGGGTTTTTGCAGCCTCAGCCAGGACCGCCAGGCGCTGTTCATCCGCGAGTTGCACCTGTTGCCTGAGCACCGTGGGCGAGGGGTCGGTAGCTGGGTGCTGGAAGAACTGGCGCTGTGGGCCAGGCAGCGGCGCCTTCCCCTGTTGCGGCTGATGGTGTTCCGCAGCAACCCGGCCCGCCTGCTGTACCAGCGCCATGGCTTCATCGAAATGGGTGAAGACGAATGCTTTGTGCGGATGCAGCGGGATATCAACGTAGTAGCTAAATGATGGCTTGTCGCGACCGCAGAGCATGGGCATAGTGGATCCACACCTTTACGGCTGCCTGCAGGCGGGCAGGCCGTACTTGAGAGGATAAGGGAAAAGGAGAAGCCCCTATGAACGGAATCGGTCCACGGCTGCGGGAAGAGCGTGAGCGACTGGGTATGACCCAGCGTGTATTTGGCGATATCGGTGGGGTCGAGCCCAACGCTCAGGGTAAGTACGAAAGCGGTGAGCGCACGCCGCGGCTAGATTACCTGGCGGCATTGGCGACCCGGGGCGTGGATGCGTTGTATGTCCTCAGCGGCCTGCGCACCCCGGCAGCGCTCGAAGGTTTGAACACGGATGAGTCCGGTTTGCTGGGGGCTTTTCGGAAATTGCGGTCGGAAGATCAGGCCGCGCTCTTGCACCTTTTGGGGCGGTTGGCCAACGACGCCACGCCCCGGCAAATAGTGAGGACTCTCACAGTCCAACGTCAGTCGTTTCTGACGGAAGCAATGCGTTAGGCCCACCGTGAAAAATTTTGTTAAGGTGGCGGGATCCAATCGCCCTGCTGACGAGGTGTGTGCTTGATTAGGGTCTTAGTGGTCGATGATCACGATCTGGTACGAACCGGTATTACACGCATGTTGGCCGACATCGACGGCCTGCAGGTGGTGGGTGAGGGAGATTCCGGCGAATCGGCACTGAAACTGGCCCGGGAGCTGAAACCGGACGTTGTGCTGATGGATGTGAAAATGCCCGGCATCGGCGGCCTGGAGGCCACCCGCAAACTGCTGCGCAGCCACCCTGACATCAAGGTAGTGGCGGTGACGGTGTGCGAGGAAGACCCGTTCCCCACACGCTTGTTGCAGGCCGGCGCTGCCGGCTACCTGACCAAGGGTGCAGGCCTTGACGAAATGGTCCAGGCCATTCGTCTGGCCTTTGCCGGCCAGCGCTATATCAGCCCGCAGATCGCCCAGCAGTTGGCGCTGAAACCGTTCCAGCCGCAGGGCTCGCCGTTCGACGCGCTGTCCGAGCGGGAAATCCAGATTGCCCTGATGATCGTCGGCTGCCAGAAAGTGCAGATCATCTCCGACAAGTTGTGCCTCTCGCCCAAGACCGTCAATACTTACCGTTATCGGATCTTTGAAAAACTCTCGGTCACCAGCGACGTCGAATTGACCTTGCTGGCCGTTCGCCACGGTATGGTTGACGCAAGCCTGTAAAACCTCATGTCCCAAGTCTTTGATGCCAGCGCATTCCTGGCGACCTGCAGCGGTCGCCCGGGCGTTTACCGGATGTTCGACGGCGAAGCCCGGCTGCTTTACGTGGGCAAGGCCAAGAACCTGAAGAAACGCCTGGCCAGCTATTTCCGCAAGACTGGCCTTGCGCCCAAGACCGCCGCGCTGGTTGCGCGCATCGCCCAGGTTGAAACCACCATCACCGCCAACGAAACCGAGGCGTTGCTGCTGGAGCAGAACCTGATCAAGGAGTGGCGGCCGCCTTACAACATCCTGCTGCGCGACGATAAGTCCTACCCCTACGTGTTTCTGTCCGATGGCGAGTTCCCGCGCCTGGGCATTCACCGTGGGGCGAAAAAGGCCAAGGGCCGTTACTTTGGCCCGTACCCCAGCGCCGGGGCCATTCGCGAAAGCCTTAGCCTGCTACAAAAGGCTTTTTCTGTGCGTCAATGCGAAGATAGCTACTACGCCAACCGCACCCGGCCATGCCTGCAGTACCAGATAAAGCGCTGCAAAGGGCCCTGCACCGACCTGGTGACTGCCGAGGAATACGCAGAAGACGTGCGCCATTCGGTGATGTTTCTGGAAGGGCGTAGCCAGCAACTGGGCAATGAGTTGAACGCCGAGATGGAGAAGGCCGCCATGGCCCTCGATTTCGAAAAAGCCGCCGAGCTGCGCGACCAGATCGCCTTGTTGCGCCGCGTGCAGGACCAGCAGTACATCGAGGGCGGCAGCGGCGATGTCGACGTCATCGCCGCCTTCGTCAACCCGGGTGGTGCCTGTGTGCACCTGATCAGCGTGCGCGGCGGGCGAGTACTGGGCAGCAAGAACTTCTTCCCGCAGGTGGGCATCGAGGAGGAGGTGGCCGAGGTCATGGCCGCGTTCCTGTCCCAGTACTATCTGGGCAACCCAGAGCGCGAGCTGCCCGGCGAGTTGATCGTCAACGTTGTTCACGAAGACTTCAACGCCATCACCGAAGCGCTGCACACGCTGCGTGGCCGCGAACTGACCATCAGCCACCGGGTGCGTGGCACCCGCGCCCGCTGGCAGCAACTGGCCGTGACCAATGCCGAGCAGGCGCTGAATGCTCGCCTGGCCAACCGCCAGCACATGGCTGCGCGCTTCGAAGCGCTGGCCGAAGTGCTGGGCCTGGATGAAGTGCCGCAACGCCTGGAATGCTACGACATCAGCCACTCCAGTGGTGAAGCGACCGTGGCCAGTTGCGTGGTGTTCGGCCCCGAAGGGCCGATCAAGTCCGACTACCGCCGCTTCAACATCGAAGGCGTCACCGCAGGTGACGATTACGCGGCCATGCATCAGGCCCTGACCCGCCGCTATGGGCGCATCAAGGACGGCGAGGGCAAGCTGCCCGACGTGCTGCTGGTGGACGGCGGCAAGGGCCAGCTGAACATGGCCCGCGATGTGATGCAGGAGCTGGGCTTCACCGACCTGACCCTGCTGGGTGTGGCCAAGGGCGTTACACGCAAGGCGGGTTTCGAAACCCTGTACCTGAACGATGTGCACCACGAATTTACCCTCAAGGGCGATTCATCGGCTTTGCACCTGATCCAACAGATCCGCGACGAAGCCCACCGCTTCGCTATCACCGGCCACCGCGCCCGCCGTGGCAAGGCCCGTCGAGTCTCCAGCCTTGAAGATGTGGCCGGGGTAGGGCCCAAGCGCCGCCGCGACCTGCTGAAACATTTCGGCGGCCTGCAGGAGCTCAACCGCGCCAGTATCGATGAAATCGCCAAAGCCCCCGGCATCAGTAAAAAGCTTGCCGAGTCGATTTATGCCAGCCTGCATAGCGAGTAGAATGCCGGGCTCAACTTGCAGCCAGTCGTACCGATGAATATTCCAAACCTGCTCACCGTTCTACGCGTCCTGCTCATTCCGTGCTTCATTCTGCTGTTCTACATGCCCTATCAGTGGAGTTACATGGCCGCCAGCAGCGTATTCGCCGTAGCCGCCGCCACCGATTGGCTGGACGGCTACCTGGCGCGTCGACTGCAGCAGAGTACGCCGTTCGGCGCCTTCCTCGACCCGGTGGCCGACAAGCTGATGGTGGCAGTGGCCCTGGTGCTGCTGGTGCAGACCCACGCCAACTTCTGGCTGACCCTGCCCGCCGCGGTCATCATCGGCCGCGAGATCGTGGTGTCTGCGCTGCGCGAGTGGATGGCTGAGCTAGGGGCGCGGGCGCATGTGGCGGTGTCCAACCTCGGTAAGTGGAAGACTGCGGCGCAGATGCTGGCGCTGGTGATCCTGCTGGGCAACCCACCGGCGGTGACCTTCTGGGTGATCCTGGGCTACGGGCTGCTGCTGGTGGCAGCGGGGCTGACGCTGTGGTCGATGGTGCACTACCTGCTGGCCGCCTGGCCGCACCTGCGCGAAGGCTCGGAAAAAAAATAAAAGTTTTTTGAATCAAGGGGTTGACGCTGTTTTAGAAATCGCTAGAATGGCACCCATCACGACGCGGGAATAGCTCAGTTGGTAGAGCACGACCTTGCCAAGGTCGGGGTCGCGAGTTCGAGTCTCGTTTCCCGCTCCAAATAAAGATCTACAGGTTTCACTCGAAGTCTGTAAGTCGTTGAAAAAAGGCCCTTCGGGGCCTTTTTTCGTTCGAATGCATTCTGCCTCAATCCCCCTCCCTCCACGAAATTCAAGTACAAACACCACAACGCGGCGCCCTGGCCGTGACGCCGAGGGCTACCTGGACATATCGCTGATCACGTCAGCGGGCATTTCAGAAATTTCTGCTGCGCTCAACAGGTTCACTGCGGACAGCAAGGCATCGGGATCGATTGGGTCTTCCAGGATCAGGGTGTGCTGGGTGTGATTGTCGGTCAGGCGCAGCGTGGGGGTGGCGTTGAATCCGTTCTCCAAGGCTTGCGCTTTTTGCGTGTCCACGACTTGAGCAGCCCGTTCGCCGGCCAGGCAGCGTTGCAGGGACGGGCCGATGTCCGGATAGTCGTGTCCAGCAGCCAACCCACGGCCGTTGCCTTGAGTATGCAGGTAGACCCAGAGCACCGCCCCCCAAACGCCTTCGCGCCCATCTCGCTGGCCCAGGCATTCGACCCGCCGCGCTTCCCGACTGGCGGCCGATTCATGCTGGGGTAGGGGCAGGTGATGCCAGGCCAGGTTGACGTGATCGTTGGTGACGATCCAGCGCTGCAGTTGCGGCAGGTAGGCCTGGCAGTGCGGGCATTCGAGTTCGGCGTAGAGGGTGAGGGTGAAGCGCGCTTCGGGGTTGCCGTAGATCCGCGGCGGGCCATCATCGGCGGTGGAACGAAAAGGTAGCGGCAGCCACCAGCACAGTGCCAAAACCGCGGCTGCGAGCCAGCCGCAGGCCCACTTTAGGTTGGTTGCACTCATCCGTTCGCGCATGTTGTTGCTCCTGGCAATTCCAGATCGAACGGCTCGAAACCGTTGCGCCGTCTCCATCCTGAGTCATGCGGAGGGCGGCATCGAGTCCACTGATGCCGGATTGCTGCATGAGGCTATGACGCTGGCTTGCTCTTCAGGTTCCGTCCTTGCCAGCGCCAGATATGAACGGGTGGCACGGTGCGGAACAACGGCTACTCCTTTGTTTCAACGATGGACGCCGCGGGGTTAAACGCTTTCGATCGAAGTGGCGCCGCGGCGGTTTGGAAGTAAATTCACACAATGTCCCTCTACCCCTTGAAACGCATGGCCTGCAGGCAGCATGCGTCAGCGCAGGTGCAAGCCTGAACCTGGAAGCCCTGCTCAATCAGCCGGCTTTTCTGAGCTTCGGTTTTGCTGGCGAGGGGATTCGCGGTTTGATTCCTCAGGTAGGCCAAGGCGAATCGGGCAAGCGGCTGAAGCGTTACTCTCTGGTCCTGTTGCCTTGTCTTGCGTATCTGGATTGACGCACGAATCAACGGATTTTCCAGGCGATGACGGCGAGCAGATGTTTGTGCAGGTTCTTAAGGAGCATGGCATTCTCGCTGATGTTTGCCATTTCCACTTTGGACCGCCCCCCTAACCTGAGCGAGTTTACTGGGTGCAGTACGGAGAGTCCGACTTGCCTAAGCGCTGATCAAGCCCAGAACCCAACCAGCACCAACGCCGCCACACCCAGCCCGACCGCAACCGAGCAGCCGCCCAGCGACAGCGCCGCCCGGCCTTGCCGATACCAGCCGTCATGGCCCAGTTGCCGTGCCGGCGCCAGCAGGCTGCGCCACCGCAGTTCCGTATCGTGAAACGCCTGCAAGTTCGCCGGATCGGCATCCAGCCAGCGGCGGAAGTCGATACGCTCGCACGCCGTCACCTGCGGGCTCTGCAAGCGCACATACCACTGCCCGGCCGCGCTCGCCAGCACATCCCGGCGCGAGCGGCCAGCCTGCAGCGCCTGGTCCATATTGCGCTCGACACTCGCCAGTGGCAGGTCAAGGCGCGCAGCGATGCTGGCGAAGTCCAGCTGATCGAGGCGGTTGAGCAGGAATACTTGCTGTACGCGCCGGGGTAGCCGCTTCAGTGCATGCAGCAGTGCATCGTCGGCATCATGCTCGGCAACAGGATTGGGGTGCTCAAGGGGCAGCAGCAGACGGGTCATGGACAGCTCCTTGCTCTATAAAGGGGGAGGGAGGGGGCATCTTCCTTGATGCTGAACCAGCGTAGGTGAAACGAGATTGATTCTCAAGTGCTGATTCCGCAAAGTTTTGTAACGAGCGTTCACGCCCTGAAACACCTTTGCTATCATGCGCGCCATCACGATCTTCATTAGCCTGAAGAGCCAAAAAAAAGACCCGGCAAAAAAGCCGGGTCAAAAACCGTGATTAGCCTGATGAGGAGATAATCTGAGAGCGACCTAAGCTTTCAGGTTATCCAGCGGATCTCGCGATCAGCTGAGTGCAATAATAATCGTTATCATTTGCCAGTCAAATGAATTTTCGCTAATCCGGTAAAAAAGTTTTACCGGCGCGCTTCCTTGTCCCGGCAATCGGGGCTTTTGCCGTTACGCGGCCATCACGTTCTCTCCCTCCTTTCTTGTCTATAAACCCGGTCACTCGGTGCTTTTGTGCTCCAGCAGTGCGCGAGCCATGTCCATCATGTGCATCAACGCGAACGTCAGTTCGCGCTGGCTGCCGTGCTGGTGGGTGGCGGTTTCCTGGGCGGTGGCCGCAGCGCAGCGCAGCAGCGCGATGGCGTGTTCCTGGGCCTGTTCGCCGGTTACGCCTTCGTGAAGGGTCCAGATCCTGTTGTCCAGGGTGGGCCGCGGTGGGTTGGGGTTGAGGTAATAGTCGAGCGCGCGGCGTGCGGCTTCACTGTCGAGATCTGTTTCGTCGTTTTTCGGTAGTTTCATCCTGATACCTGCCGGAGCCAGTAGGGAAGGGGTCAGATCGATGGTAATACCTACGGTATTTTTATTCTTCCCGATAAATAATACTGAATGTTTATTGAGCCCTTGAAGGCAGTCCGTATCGTGCCAGCGATGAATATGGATAAATGGATTGCCCTCGTCCGAGACCGGATGGAGGAGCTAGGGCTCACTCAAGAGCAGCTTGCCGAGCGCGTTGGTGTGTCTCAAGGCAGTGTCGGTCATTGGGTGAACAAACGGCGTCAGCCGAAAATCGAATCGATGAACCGCACGTTCGTCGAGCTTGGAATGCCTCATTACAACGTCAGCCTGCAGCTGCGAATCCAGGGGCAGGTTGGCGAGGAGCGTAGTGTTTACGAGATAGCGGACGATGATGAACTCGACCTCATGCGATACATCGTTTGCTTTCGTTACCCGGTGCTGGGTTGGAGTGAGCTAGAGGCTGCAACGGCTGTAGAGCCTGCTGTTTTCGAGCAGACTGACTACCTGGCACAGGGCAAGGCGTTCTGGCTAACCGTGGAAAACGATGCCATGAGCGCTGTCAGTGGCCGCAGTGTGCCGCAGGGCATGCGGATGCTGGTGGACCCGGGTGTAGAGGCTGAGGCGGGGCGTTTGGTTATCGCTCGTCAGCCCGGCAAGCCGGCGATTTTCCGCGAGCTGGCCGAGGAAGGTGGGCAGCGTTATCTGAAGGCATTGAACAGTAATTACCCGGCGCTGTTGTGCGAAGAGGGTTGCGAGTTTCTTGGGGTGGTCGTGCGGGTGCATGGGGCCTTTTAAAAGGGTTTTGAGTAGCGGCGGCAACGGTGAACGGCGGGTGGAAGTTGGCCAGCAGGCCTGGCCCTTTCGCGGGTAAACCCGCTCCTACGGGCTGTTGCAGAGGCGGCCTTGTGTTGCGTTAGGGCCGCAAAGCGGCCCTCCGGCACCGTTATTCCACCAGTTCGACCAGCACAGTCCCTTCGCTGACCATATCCCCCTCGAGGCAGAACAGCGCCTTCACCGTGCCGGCATGCGGCGCACGAATGCTGTGCTCCATCTTCATGGCCTCCAATACCACCAGCGCAGTACCGGCTTCCACCACCTGCCCAGGTTCGACCAGCACCCGCACGATACTGCCGTTCATGGGCGCACCCAGCCCACCCTGATGGCTGTGGCTGGCTTCGGCCTCGGCAATCGGGTCGAAGGCTTCGATGGCATGCATTTCGCCATCCCAGTTCAGGTACAGCGTGCCACCCCGACGGATTGCCCGATGCTGGCGACGCACGCCGTTCTGGTCATGCACCAACTGCTCACCTTGCAGCTGCCAGGTAGAAGCAGCGCTGCGTTCCAGGGCCACGGCCTGGTCTTGGCCAGCGCTCACCAGATGCAAGCTGCTGCGTGCTGGCAGGCCCAAGCGCAGGCCGTTACGCCCGCCCCAAGGTGAATGGCGGTCGTCTTCGCGCTGATGGCCCCCCTGGCCCTGCAGCCACGCCTCTGCCGCCGCTTCCCAGAAGGCTGCCGGTAGTGCTTGCGGCGCAGGGAGCAGAACCGCCTGGTGACGCGGAATGAAGCCGGTATCCAGCTCCGCCGCAGCAAATGCCGGGTGGGCGAGAATGCGCCGCAGGAAGGCAATGTTGGTCTTCAGCCCGCCAATGGCAAACTCGTCGAGCATGGCCAGCAAGCGCAGGCGTGCCTGTTCGCGGTTTTCACCCCAGGCGATCAGCTTGCCCAGCATCGGGTCGTAGAACGGCGACACCACATCGCCTTCGCTGACCCCACTGTCCACCCGCCGGCCTTCGCCAGGCGCCGATTCGCGGTACAGCGCCAATTTGCCGGTCGCGGGTAAAAAATCGTTGGCCGGGTCTTCGGCATACAGGCGTACTTCGATGGCATGGCCGATCAGCGGTACCTGTTCCTGTGTGATCGGCAGGGCTTCGCCACAGGCCACGCGAATTTGCCAGGCAACAAGGTCAAGGCCAGTGATGGCCTCGGTGACCGGGTGTTCCACCTGCAGGCGGGTGTTCATCTCCATGAAGAAGAATTCGCCACGTGCATCAAGCAGAAACTCCACGGTGCCAGCACCCACGTAACCGATAGCCTGGGCGGCACGCACCGCCGCTTCGCCCATGGCCCGGCGCAGTTCGGGCGACAGGCCGGGGGCAGGGGCCTCTTCCACCACCTTCTGATGGCGGCGCTGGATGGAACAGTCGCGTTCGTTAAGGTACAGGCAGTTGCCGTGCTGGTCGGCAAACACCTGGATTTCGACATGGCGCGGCTTGAGCACGTACTTTTCCACCAGCATGCGCGCATCGCCGAACGATGACTGTGCCTCACGCTGGGCCGACGCCAGGGCGTCGGCCAACTGGCTTTCTTCCTCGACCACTTTCATGCCCTTGCCACCGCCGCCAGCGCTGGCCTTGAGCAGCACCGGGTAGCCGATGCGTTCGGCCGCGGCGCGGAAGGTGTCCAGATCCTGGGCCTCGCCATGGTAGCCCGGTACCAACGGCACGCCGGCGGCCTCCATCAGCGCCTTGGCTGCCGATTTGCTGCCCATGGCGTCGATGGCGCTGGCCGGTGGGCCGAGGAAGATCAGCCCGGCCTGCTCGATGGCGCGGGCGAAACCTGCGTTCTCGGACAGAAAGCCATAACCTGGGTGGATGGCCTGGGCGCCGCTGGCCTTGGCTGCGGCCAGCAGCTTGTCGACCAGCAGGTAGCTTTCGGCAGCCTTGGTGCCGCCCAGGTCGACGCGGATGTCGGCTTCGCGGCTGTGACGGGCGTCACGGTCGGTGGCGCTGTGCACGGCAACAGTGGTCAGGCCCATGGCCTTGGCGGTGCGCATCACCCGGCAAGCGATTTCGCCGCGGTTGGCGACCAGCAGGGTGGTCAAAGCGGGGCGGCTCATGGGCGCGGCTCCTTCTTGTCAACGGTTTGCCAGGCAGGGCGGCGTTTTTCCAGGAAAGCGCGCAGGCCCTCCTGGCCTTCGGCGCTGACGCGGATACGGGCGATGGTGTTTTCGCAGTAACGGCGCAGGGCCGGGCTGAGTTCGCCGTCGTCCACTTCGCGCAGCAAGTCCTTGGTGGCGCGCAATGCTTGTGGGCTGTTCTGCAGCAGGTTGCTTACCCAGGCTTCGACGTGGTCGCCCAGTTCGCTGGCCGGGTACACCTCGGCCAGCAGGCCCAGCTCGCGGGCGCGCACGCCAGTGAAACGCTCGGCGGTGAGGGCGTAGCGGCGCGCGGCGCGTTCGCCAATGGCCTTGACCACGAATGGGCTGATGACCGCCGGGGCCAGGCCGATGCGTACTTCCGACAGGCACAGCTGGGCGTCTTCGGCGCCGATGGCCATGTCGCAGCAGCTGATCAGGCCCAGCGCGCCGCCAAAGGCTGCGCCTTGCACCACGGCCAGGGTCGGGGCCTTGAGGCGATGCAGGGCGTACATCAGCTCGCCCAGTTCGTGGGCATCATCCAGGTTGGTGTTGAAGTCCAGTTGCGCCGACTGCTGCATCCAGGCCAGGTCGGCACCGGCGCTGAAATGCCGGCCACGGCCACGCAGCAGTACAAAGCGCAGGCTGGCGTCTTCGGCCAACTGGTCGATGGCCACGATCAGCTCGCGGATCATCTGCGCGTTGAAGGCGTTGTTCTTGTCCTCACGGCTTAACCACAGGGTGGCGAAGCCGCGCGGGTCGCGGATCACTTCAAGGGTGCTGAAATCGCTCATGGGTCACATCCGGAAAATGCCGAAGCGGCTCTGTTCGATCGGCGCGTTCAGCGCGGCAGACAACGCCAGGCCGAGGACGTCGCGGGTCTGTGCCGGGTCGATGACGCCGTCGTCCCACAGGCGGGCGCTGGAATAATAGGGGTGGCCCTGACGCTCGTACTGGTCGAGGATCGGCTGCTTGAGCCTGGCTTCGTCTTCGGCACTGAATGGGTGGCCGCTGCGTTCGCTCTGCTCGCGCTTGACCTGGGCCAGCACCCCGGCGGCCTGTTCGGCGCCCATCACGCCAATCCGCGCGTTGGGCCACATCCACAGGAAGCGCGGGTCGTAGGCGCGGCCGCACATGCCGTAGTTGCCGGCACCAAAGCTGCCGCCGATGATCACCGTGAACTTCGGCACCTGGGCGCAGGCCACGGCGGTGACCAGCTTGGCGCCGTGCTTGGCGATGCCGCCTTCTTCGTATTTCTTGCCGACCATGAAACCGGTAATGTTCTGCAGGAACAGCAGCGGGATGCCGCGTTGGCAGGCCAGTTCGATGAAGTGCGCACCTTTTTGCGCGGCTTCGGCGAACAGGATGCCGTTGTTGGCCAGGATCGCCACCGGGTAGCCATGCAGGTGGGCGAAACCGCACACCAGGGTGGTACCGAACAGCGCCTTGAACTCATCGAACACTGAGCCATCGACCAGGCGGGCGATCACCTCGCGCACGTCGAACGGTTGCTTGGCATCGGCCGGCACCACGCCGTACAGCTCATCGGCCGCATACAGCGGTGCCACCGGTGCCAGGCGTTGCAGCTTGCCCTGCTTGTGCCAGTTGAGGTTGGCCACGCTGCGCCGGGCCAGGGCCAGGGCATGTTCGTCGTTGTCGGCATAGTGGTCGGCCACGCCGCTGGTGCGGCAATGCACATCGGCGCCCCCCAAGTCTTCGGCGCTCACCACTTCACCGGTGGCGGCTTTTACCAACGGCGGCCCGGCGAGGAAGATGGTCGCCTGCTGGCGCACCATGATCGCTTCGTCGGCCATGGCCGGCACGTACGCGCCGCCAGCGGTGCACGAGCCCATCACCACGGCGATCTGCGGGATGCCTTGCGCGCTCATGTTGGCCTGGTTGAAGAAGATACGCCCGAAATGCTCGCGGTCGGGAAACACGTCGTCCTGGCGCGGCAGGTTGGCGCCGCCCGAATCCACCAGGTAAATGCATGGCAAGCGGTTCTGCTGGGCGATGGTTTGCGCACGCAGGTGCTTCTTGACCGTCAGCGGGTAGTACGAACCGCCTTTTACCGTGGCGTCGTTGGCCACGATCATGCATTCCACGCCTTCCACGCGGCCGATGCCGGCGATCACGCCCGCCGCTGGCACGTCTTCGCCGTACACCTCATGGGCGGCCAACTGGCCGATCTCGAGGAACGGCGAGCCCGGGTCCAGCAGGCGGTCGATACGCTCGCGCGGCAGCAGTTTGCCACGCGAGGTATGCCGTTCCTGGGCCTTAGGCCCGCCGCCCTGGGCAACCTGGGCGAGCAGGCCGCGCAGGGCCTGGACCTGTTCGAGCATGGCCGCGCTGTTGACGGCAAATTCTGCCGAACGCGGGTTGATCTGGGTGTGCAAGGTAGCCATGTGCGCCCGTCCCTTATGTTCAGCGGGTTTCGTTGAACAGTTCGCGGCCGATCAGCATCCGGCGGATTTCGCTGGTGCCGGCACCGATTTCGTACAGCTTGGCGTCGCGCAACAGGCGGCCAGCCGGGAATTCGTTGATATAGCCGTTGCCGCCAAGAATCTGGATCGCCTCCAGGGCCATTTGCGTGGCGCGCTCGGCGGTGTACAGGATCACCCCGGCAGCATCCTTGCGGGTGGTCTCGCCACGGTCGCATGCCTGGGCCACGGCATACAGGTAGGCGCGGCTGGCATTGAGCTGGGTGTACATGTCGGCAATCTTGCCCTGGATCAGCTGGAACTCGCCGATGCTCTGGCCGAATTGCTTGCGGTCGTGGATATACGGCACCACCAGATCCATGCAGCTTTGCATGATGCCGGTCGGGCCGCCGGACAGCACCACACGTTCGTAGTCCAGGCCGCTCATCAGGACGCGCACGCCGCCGTTGAGTTGGCCCAGAATGTTCTCTGCCGGCACTTCCACGCCGTCGAAGAACAACTCGCAGGTGTTGGACCCGCGCATGCCCAGCTTGTCGAACTTGTTGCTGCGGCTGAAGCCTTTCCAGTCACGCTCGACGATGAACGCGGTGATGCCGTGCGCACCCTTGTCCAGGTCGGTCTTGGCGTAAATCACGTAGGTGTTGGCGTCGGGACCGTTGGTGATCCAGGTCTTGCTGCCGTTGAGCACGTAGTGATCGCCGCGTTTTTCTGCGCGCAGTTTCATCGACACCACGTCGGAGCCGGCATTGGGCTCGCTCATGGCCAAGGCGCCGATGTGCTCGCCGCTGATCAGCTTGGGCAGGTACTTGAGCTTCTGCTCGTGGGTGCCGTTGCGGTTGATCTGGTTGACGCACAGGTTGGAATGGGCGCCGTAGGACAGCGCCACCGAGGCGGAGCCACGGCTGATTTCTTCCATCGACACCACATGGGCCAGGTAGCCCAGGCCAGCGCCACCGTACTCTTCCGGTACGGTGATGCCCAGCAGGCCCATGTCACCGAACTTGCGCCACATGTCGGCGGGGAACAGGTTGTCGTGGTCGATCTGCGCGGCCCTTGGGGCCAGTTCAGCGGCGACGAAGGTGCGCACCTGGTCGCGGAGCATGTCGATGGTCTCGCCCAGGGCGAAGTTCAGGGAGGGGTAATGCATGCTGGGGCACCTTCTTGTTCTTGAAATTGGGTTACACCATAGCTTGGGATCCAGCCCCGCCCCCTGTGGGAGCGGCGTGGCGCCTCAAGTGGGTGTCGTTCATCACCTTTACGTTAACGTAAACCTGCGTAAGGTCACTGTCAATCCACTCGTCACCTTTACGTAAACGTAAATCTGCGCCAGAGTATTCCCGCTTGCTTCAGCCGTGCCCAAAACAACCACAAGAAGGGACACCCATGAGTCAACCGAGCTATACCCGCGGTCGCCAGGACCGACCCTTGCTGACCCAGACCATCGGCCAGGCCTTCGATGCCACCGTGGCCCGCTGTTGCGACAGCGAGGCCCTGGTGTCCCGCCACCAGGGCCTGCGTTATAGCTGGCGGCAGTTGGCCGAACAGGTCGAAATTTACGCCCGCGCCCTGATCGCACTGGGCGTGAACACTGGCGACCGTGTTGGCATCTGGTCGCCCAACTGCGCCCAGTGGTGCATCTTGCAGCTGGCCAGTGCCAAGGTCGGTGCCATCCTGGTCAACATCAACCCGGCCTACCGTGTGGGCGAACTGGAATACGTGTTGCGTCAGTCCGGCTGCCGCTGGCTGGTCTGCGCTGAAGCCTTCAAGACGTCTGATTACCACGCCATGGTGCAAGCGCTGGTGCCTGAGCTGGCCGGCGCCCGGCCTGGTGAGCTGGCCAGTGAATGCCTGCCCCAGTTGCGTGGCGTCATCAGCCTGGCCGCCAACCCGCCTGCCGGCTTCCTGCCCTGGCACGCACTGGCCGAGCGGGCAGGGCAGACGTCTGCCGAAGCCTGCACAGCCCGTCAGCAAAGCCTGCAATTCGACCAGCCGGTGAACATCCAGTACACCTCCGGCACCACCGGTGCGCCCAAAGGTGCCACGCTCAGTCACTACAACATCCTCAACAACGGTTTCATGGTGGGTGAAAGCCTTGGCCTGACGGCCCGCGACCGTATGGTGATCCCGGTGCCGCTGTACCATTGCTTCGGCATGGTCATGGCCAACCTCGGCTGCATCACCCACGGCAGCACCATGATCTACCCCAACGATGCTTTCGACGCCGAACTTACCTTGCGCGCCGTGGCAGAAGAGCGCGCCACCATCCTCTATGGCGTGCCGACCATGTTCATCGCCATGCTCGATCACCCCTCGCGTGCGCAGATGGATCTGTCCACCCTGCGCAGCGGCATCATGGCCGGCGCCACCTGCCCGATCGAGGTGATGCGCCGGGTCATCGACCAGATGCACATGGCTGAAGTGCAGATCGCCTATGGCATGACCGAAACCAGCCCGGTGTCACTGCAGACCGGCCCGGACGATGACCTGGAGCTGCGCGTGACCACCGTCGGCCGCACCCAGCCGCAGCTGGAAAACAAATTGGTGGACGCCGATGGCTGCATCGTCGCGCGCGGTGAGATCGGCGAGCTGTGCACCCGCGGCTATAGCGTGATGCTGGGCTACTGGGACAACCCCCAGGCCACGGCGGATGCCATCGACCCGGCCGGCTGGATGCATTCGGGTGACCTGGCGGTGATGGACGAGCAGGGCTATGTGCGCATCGTCGGGCGCAACAAGGACATGATCATTCGCGGCGGCGAGAACATTTACCCGCGTGAGTTGGAAGAGTTTTTCTACACCCACCCGGCGGTGGCCGATGCGCAGGTGATCGGCATTCCGTGCAGCCGCTATGGCGAAGAGATCGTCGCCTGGATCAAGCTGCACCCTGGGCATAGCGCCACGGCCGAGGAGCTGCAGGGCTGGTGCAAGGCGCGCATTGCCCACTTCAAGGTGCCGCGGTATATCCGCTTCGTCGACGAGTACCCGATGACGGTGACGGGGAAGGTGCAAAAGTTCCGGATGCGTGAGATCAGTGTGGCGGAGATTGCGGCTGCATCTGCGGGTTGATGTGCTGGCGCGGCCGGCCTCTTCGCGGGTAAACCCGCTCCCACACCGCGCCGCATTCAAGGCCGGCACGGTCCCTCGTAGGAGCGGGTTTACCCGCGAAGAGGCCGGCCCGATCAATGCAAGATCTCCACCTTGCCAAGCACCTGGTCATCTTCAACCTCTCAATGGAGCAGTGGAGATCGCTGTTCATGCCGGTGCCGTGGTCTACCCTTAAGCCTTCACCGGTGGCTCCTGGCTCGGCGGGTCGCCCACTGTCGGCGGCACGGTCGGCTTGATCGGCAGCTCGTCCGGGTCTTCTTCCGGTACGGGTGGCGGCAAGCTCGGGTCGTCGATGTTGGGATCGGGTGTCTCCGGTGGAATGGGAATGTTCATGGCCTGACCTCGCGTGGGTGGGTGAAGAGGTGCTGTAGGCTCTGACCGCTGGCAGCTGCCGTTCGCTCAATTATTTTGAACCCCGCGCCTGTGCCCGGCTCTGAACCCTTACCGCCACCAGCCTGAGGGAGCAAGGTCGATGTCACGAAACGAGCCCTTTGAAAGCGTGCCCATGGCGAACGATCACCCGGACCAGGCCATTAGCCTGGCCCAGGCGCTGTTGGCGCCACGCATCGTGATCGAAGACACCCAACCCGTGCTCGACGCCGGCAGCTTCGCCGCCAAGGCCGTCAGCGGCCAGCCCGTGACAGTCAGCACCAAGGCCTACAGCGACGGCCACGACCGCCTGGCGGTAATGCTCAACTGGCGCCAGGCCCACAGCAGGCGCTGGCATTGTGTGCCGATGCAGTCGGCGGGCAACGACCTGTGGCAGGCCGAATTCACCCCCACCGAGCTGGGCCCGCACAGGTTCAGTATCGAGGCCTGGATCGACCCGTTTGCCACCTATTGCCACGATCTGGAGAAGAAGTACCACGCCGGCGTCGAGGTAAAACTGGAGCTGGAAGAAGGCCGTTTGATGCTGGGCAAAGGCATCGAGCTGTGCAGCGGCGCCCTGCGCGAGGAGCTCGAGGCCGTGCAGAACCGCCTGGCCACCCTCAGTACCGATGATCAGGTGGCCGTGTTTCTCGACCCGACCACCGCCCGCCTGATGGGCGAAGCCGAACACCGTAGCTACCTGACCCGCAGTCCTGATTTCCCCCTTGATGTCGACCGCCCGGCCGCCCTGTTCGCCAGCTGGTACGAGCTGTTCCCGCGCTCGATTACCGACGACCCGCAGCGTCACGGCACCTTCAACGACGTGCACGAACGGCTGCCGATGATCCGCGACATGGGCTTCGACGTCCTGTACTTCCCGCCCATCCACCCCATCGGCATGCAGCATCGCAAGGGCCGCAACAACGCCCTCAAGGCCGAGCCGGGCGACCCGGGCAGCCCGTATGCCATCGGCAGCCCGGAAGGCGGCCACGAGGCCATTCACCCGCAACTGGGAAGCCGCGATGACTTCCGCCGTCTGGTGGCCGCAGCGGCGGAACACGGCCTGGAAATTGCCCTCGATTTCGCCATCCAGTGCTCCCAGGACCACCCGTGGCTCAAGGAGCACCCGGGCTGGTTCAGCTGGCGCCCGGACGGCACCATCCGCTACGCTGAAAACCCGCCGAAAAAGTATCAGGACATCGTCAACGTCGATTTCTATGCGCCAGAGGCCGTGCCTTCGCTGTGGCTCGCCCTGCGCGATGTGGTGGTCGGCTGGGTCGAGGAGGGCGTAAAGACTTTCCGCGTCGACAACCCGCACACCAAGCCGCTGCCGTTCTGGCAATGGCTGATCGCCAATGTGCGCAGCCAGCATCCCGACGTCATCTTCCTCGCCGAAGCCTTTACCAAGCCGGCGATGATGGCGCGCCTGGGCAAGGTCGGCTACGCACAGAGCTATACCTATTTCACCTGGCGCAACCACAAGCAGGAGCTGCGCGAATATTTCGAACAGCTCAACCAGCCGCCGTGGAGCCAGTGCTACCGGCCCAACTTCTTCGTCAACACGCCGGATATCAACCCGTTCTTCCTGCACACCTCAGGCCGCGCAGGTTTCCTGATCCGTGCCGCGCTGGCGACCATGGGCTCAGGCTTGTGGGGCATGTATTCGGGCTTCGAGCTATGCGAGGGCACGCCGTTGCCGGGCAAGGAGGAGTACCTAGATTCGGAGAAGTACGAAATCCGTCCTCGCGATTTCACCCAGCCCGGCAACATCATTGCCGAGATCGCCCAGCTCAACCGCATCCGCCGGCAGAACCGCGCCTTGCAAACCCACCTGGGCGTGGCCTTCTTCAATTGCTGGAACGACAACATCCTGTACTTCGCCAAGCGTACGCCCGAGCGTGACAACTACATCCTGGTGGCCGTCAGCCTGGACCCGCACAACGCCCAGGAGGCGCACTTCGAGTTGCCCCTGTGGGAATTGGGGCTGGACGACAACGCCGAAACCCAGGGTGAAGACCTGATGAACGGCCACCGCTGGTCGTGGTACGGCAAGACCCAATGGATGCGCATAGAGCCCTGGCACCTGCCGTTCGGCATCTGGCGCATCGAGAAAGCCGGGTAAAACCGGTCTGTAGCCTTTCCCCTGTGGGAGCGGGCACGCCCGCGAACACCGGCAGAGCCGGTGCCAAGCACCGCGGTGGCTGATTCGCGGGCACGCCCGCTCCCACAGCGATGGTGCAAGAAGGGGCAAACATGCAATTGAAAGGAGTCGCACATGGCCAAGCGTTCCCGCCCGGCAGCCTTCATCGACGACCCGCTTTGGTACAAGGATGCTGTCATCTATCAGTTGCACATCAAGTCATTCTTCGACTCGAACAACGATGGCATCGGTGATTTCGCCGGCCTGATCAGCAAGCTCGACTATATCGCCGAGCTGGGTGTCAACACCTTGTGGCTGCTGCCGTTCTATCCCTCGCCACGCCGTGACGACGGCTACGACATCGCCGAATACAAGGCCGTGCACCCCGACTACGGCAGCATGGCCGACGCCCGCCGTTTCATCGCCGAGGCCCACAAGCGCGGCCTGCGGGTGATCACCGAGCTGGTCATCAACCACACCAGCGACCAGCACCCGTGGTTCCAGCGCGCCCGCCACGCCAAGCGCGGCAGCAAGGCGCGCGAGTTTTACGTGTGGTCGGACGACGACCAGAAGTACGACGGCACGCGCATCATCTTCCTCGACACCGAGAAGTCCAACTGGACCTGGGACCCGGTCGCCGGCCAGTACTTCTGGCACCGGTTCTACTCGCACCAGCCGGACCTCAATTTCGACAACCCGCAGGTGCTCAAGGCGGTGATCGGCGTCATGCGCTTCTGGCTCGACCTGGGTGTAGATGGCCTGCGGCTGGACGCGATCCCTTACCTGATCGAGCGCGACGGCACCAACAACGAAAACCTCGCCGAAACCCACGACGTGCTCAAGGCGATCCGCGCCGAGATCGACGCCAACTACCCTGATCGCATGCTGCTGGCCGAAGCCAACCAGTGGCCGGAAGACACGCGCCCGTACTTCGGTGAAGGCGACGGCGACGAATGCCATATGGCCTTCCACTTTCCGTTGATGCCGCGCATGTACATGGCCCTGGCCATGGAAGACCGCTTCCCGATCACCGATATCCTGCGCCAGACGCCGGAAATCCCGGCCAACTGCCAGTGGGCGATCTTTTTGCGTAACCATGATGAACTGACCCTGGAAATGGTCACCGACCGCGAGCGCGACTACCTGTGGAACTACTACGCCGAAGACCGCCGCGCGCGCATCAACCTGGGCATTCGCCGGCGCCTGGCGCCCCTGCTGCAGCGTGACCGTCGGCGCATAGAGCTGCTGACCAGCCTGCTGTTGTCGATGCCCGGCACGCCAACCCTGTATTACGGCGACGAACTGGGTATGGGCGACAATATCTATCTGGGTGACCGCGATGGCGTTCGCACACCCATGCAGTGGTCGCCAGACCGCAACGGCGGTTTTTCCCGCGCCGACCCGCAGCGCCTGGTGCTGCCGCCGATCATGGACCCGCTCTACGGTTACCAGACCGTCAACGTCGAGGCGCAAAGCCACGACCCGCATTCGCTGCTGAACTGGACACGGCGCATGCTGGCGGTGCGCAAGCAGCAGAAGGCCTTTGGCCGCGGCAGCCTGCGCACCCTCACGCCCAGCAACCGGCGCATCCTTGCCTATATCCGCGAGTACACTGACGCCGACGGCAATACCGAGGTCATCCTCTGCGTGGCCAACGTGTCCCGCGCCGCCCAGGCTGCCGAACTCGAATTGTCACAATACGCCGACAAAGTACCGGTGGAGATGCTGGGTGGCAGCGCGTTCCCGCCAATCGGCCAACTGCCGTTTCTGCTGACCTTGCCACCTTATGCGTTCTACTGGTTCCTGCTGGCCAGCCGCGATCGCATGCCCAGCTGGCACATCCAGCCCACCGAGGGGTTACCCGAATTGACCACATTGGTACTGCGCAAGCGCATGGAAGAACTGCTGCAAGCCCCCGCAAGCGATACGCTGCAAGGCACCATCCTGCCGCAGTACCTGCCCAAACGCCGCTGGTTCGCCGGCAAGGAAGGGCCGATCGATGCCGTGCGCCTGTGTTACGGCGTGCGTTTCGGCACCGCCACCACGCCGGTGTTGCTCAGCGAAATCGAGGTACTCAGTGACGGCACGGCCACCCGCTACCAGCTGCCGTTCGGCCTGCTGCGTGAGGAACAGATCCATACCGCGCTGCCGCAGCAGCTGGCGTTGTCGCGGGTACGCCGTGCCCACCAGGTTGGCTTGATCACAGACGCCTTCGTCCTCGAGCCGTTCATTCACGCCGTGATGCAGGCCTGCCAGGATGGCCTGCGTCTGCCGTGTGGCGACGGTGAGGACGGTGAGGGTGAATTGCGCTTCGAATGCACAGAGCAACTGGCCGGCCTGGCGCTCGACGAGGAGAGCGAAGTGCGCTACCTCAGCGCCGAGCAGTCCAACAGTTCGGTGGTCATCGGCGACCGCGTGGTGCTCAAGTTGATCCGCCGGGTCAACCCGGGTATCCATCCAGAGCTGGAAATGAGTGCCTACCTGACCGCCGCCGGCTTTGCCAACATCTCGCCGCTGCTGGCCTGGGTCAGCCGGGTGGACGAGCAACACGCGCCGCACCTGCTGATGATTGCCCAAGGTTACCTGAGTAACCAGGGCGATGCCTGGGGCTGGACCCAGAACACGCTGGAACGGGCCATCCGCGACCAGATGGAGCCCACCCGCAACGACGCCGAAGCGCACACTGACGCATTGGCCGAACTCAGCGGCTTTGCGGCCTTGCTTGGCCAGCGCCTGGGCGAGATGCACCTGCTGCTGGCCGCACCCACCGAAGACCCGGCCTTCCAGCCGCGCCCCAGCGATGCGCAGGACAGCGAGCGCTGGTGTGCACAGATCAGCACCGAACTGACCCACGCCCTCGACCTGCTGGCGCAGCATCGCGACACACTGGACAGCGACAGCCAGTCCTTGGTCGACGACCTGCAGCAACAGCGTGACGGCCTGGCCCAGCACATCGACACCCTGAGCAAGCAGGCTCAGGGTGGCCTGCTGATGCGTGTGCACGGCGACCTGCACCTGGGCCAGGTGCTCGTGGTGCAAGGGGATGCTTACCTCATCGATTTTGAAGGTGAACCCGCCCGGCCCCTTGAAGAGCGCCGGGCAAAACACAGCCCCTACAAGGATGTCAGCGGCGTGCTGCGATCCTTCGACTATGCTGCTGCGATGATCTTGCGCAGCGCGTCTGCGGTGGACCTTTCCGAGCCGGCGCGGCAAGCCCGGCAGCGGGTTGCCCGGCAGTACCTGCACCAGTCCCGGCATGCCTTTGTCGAAGCCTATGGGCTGGCCACCGCCGCCATGCCTCACGCCTGGCAGCACGCCGAGGGTGAGCGCGCGGCGCTGGAATTGTTCTGCCTGGAAAAAGCCGCCTACGAGATTACATACGAAGCCGAAAACCGTCCGAGCTGGCTGGCCGTGCCTTTGCATGGTCTGCATGGACTGATCAGTACCTGGGGAGAGTCAGAATGAACGTTACAACGCGTGAAAACGGTGGCCTTCGGCAACGGGACCTCGACGCCCTGGCCCGCGCCGAACACGCCGATCCTTTTGCGGTACTCGGCCCCCACGGCGACGGCGCAGGCGGGCAGGTGGTCCGCGCCTTTCTGCCCAATGCCCTGAAAGTGCGCGTTCAGGCCCGGGATGACGGGCGGGTCCTTGCCGAAATGGAGCAGGGCAGCCTGCCTGGGTTGTTCAGCGCGCACCTTGATGAGGCACAGCCCTACCAGTTTCATATCGTCTGGGCCGGTGGCGAACAGGTTACCGAAGACCCCTACAGCTTCGGCCCGCAACTGGGTGACATGGACCTTCACTTGTTCGCGGAAGGCAATCACCGCGATCTGTCCGGGCGCTTCGGTGCCCAGCCGACTCAGGTCGATGGTATCGACGGCGTGTGTTTCTCGGTCTGGGCGCCGAATGCCCGGCGGGTGTCGGTGGTGGGTGATTTCAACAACTGGGATGGCCGCCGCCACCCCATGCGCCTGCGGCATGGCGCGGGGGTGTGGGAGCTGTTCATTCCGCGCCTGGGCGTGGGCGAAACCTACAAGTTCGAAGTGCTTGGCAAGGACGGCATACTGCCGCTGAAGGCCGATCCGCTGGCCCGTGCCACCGAGCTGCCGCCGAGCACGGCGTCCAAGGTAGCCGGTGAACTCAGCCACGCCTGGCAGGACCATGACTGGATGGCGCAACGCGCCCAGCGCCATGCGTACAACGCGCCGTTGTCGATCTACGAGCTGCACCCAGGGTCATGGCGCTGCGAGCTGGACGAAGCGGGCGAAGTCGGGCGTTTCTACAACTGGCGCGAACTGGCCGAGCGGCTGGTGCCCTATGTGCAGGAACTGGGCTTTACCCACATCGAACTGCTGCCGATCATGGAACACCCGTTCGGCGGCTCCTGGGGCTATCAACCACTGTCGATGTTCGCGCCCACCTCGCGCTACGGCAGTGCCGAGGATTTCGCCGCGTTCATCGACGCCTGCCACCAGGGAGGCATTGGTGTGCTGCTGGACTGGGTGCCGGCGCATTTTCCCACCGACGAACATGGCCTGGCGCGCTTCGATGGCACTGCGCTGTACGAATACGACAACCCCCTGGAGGGCTACCACCAGGACTGGAACACGCTGATCTACAACCTCGGGCGCAATGAAGTGCGCGGCTTCATGATGGCTTCGGCGCTGCACTGGTTGAAGCATTTCCACATCGACGGCCTGCGCGTCGATGCGGTGGCCTCGATGCTGTACCGCGACTATTCGCGCAAAGCTGGCGAATGGGTACCCAACCGCCACGGCGGGCGCGAGAACCTGGAAGCCATCGACTTCATCCGCCACCTTAACGGCGTGGCTGCCCACGAGGCCCCGGGTGCGCTGATCATCGCCGAAGAGTCCACCGCCTGGCCTGGGGTCAGCCAGCCTACCCAACAGGGCGGCCTGGGTTTTGCCTACAAGTGGAACATGGGCTGGATGCACGACACCCTGCACTACATCCAGAACGACCCGGTGCACCGCACCTACCACCACAACGAGATGAGTTTCGGGCTGATCTATGCCTATTCCGAGCACTTCATCCTGCCCATCTCCCATGATGAGGTGGTGCACGGCAAGCACTCGCTGATCGACAAGATGCCCGGCGACCGCTGGCAGAAGTTCGCCAACCTGCGCGCCTACCTCACCTTCATGTGGGCACATCCGGGCAAGAAGCTG
Source organism: Pseudomonas sp. GLN_2 (assembly GCF_043106005.1). Classification (NCBI taxonomy): domain Bacteria; kingdom Pseudomonadati; phylum Pseudomonadota; class Gammaproteobacteria; order Pseudomonadales; family Pseudomonadaceae; genus Pseudomonas; species Pseudomonas sp. GLN_2. The sequence continues at coordinate 133,571 of NZ_JBICMC010000033.1, forward strand.
CTGTTCATGGGCTGCGAGTTCGGCCAGTGGCGTGAGTGGGACCACGACAGCGAACTGGACTGGTACCTGCTGCAGTATCCCGAGCACCAGGGCGTGCAGCGCCTGGTGGGCGACCTCAACCGCCTGTACCGCGAAGTGCCGGCGCTGCACGAGCAGGATTGCCAGCCGCAGGGCTTCCAGTGGCTGATCGGTGACGACGCGCAAAACAGCGTGTACGCCTGGCTGCGCTGGAGCAGCAGCGGCGAGCCGGTGCTGGTGGTGGCCAACTTCACCCCGGTACCCCGTGAGGGTTACCGCATTGGCGTGCCGTTCGGCGAGCGTTGGCAGGAGTTGCTGAACAGTGATGCTGAGCTGTATGCCGGGTCGAACGTGGGTAATCTGGGGGCGGTGGCCAGTGAGGCAGTGGCCAGCCACGGGCAGCCATTATCGCTGGCCCTGAACCTGCCGCCGCTGGGGGTGTTGATCATGAAGCCCGCCTGATCGGTTGGCTGTACTGGCCCTTTCGCGGGTAAACCCGCTCCTACGCAGGCCGCACCCGGCGGTGATCGTTGTAGGAGCGAGTTTACCCGCGAAGACGCCGGCCCTGCCTACCACCGCATCCGTACCCCAAGGCTGCCAATCAGCCCGTTGAGGTCATTGTCATCCACATCACTGCTGTAATCGGCGCTGACGAACATGGCCACCGAAGGCGTCACCCGCGCCACCAACCCCAACCCTAACTCCACGGTAGTCGAGTAGCGCGAGCTGGAAATCTTGTCGACCTGGTCCAGCTTCACCTCATCGGCATTGCTGAAGTCATACCACACGTTGGTCCGCACATAGGGTTCGATGGGCATGCCGCGCACTTCGTAGCGCCCGGACAACTTGGCACCGACCCGGCCGCTCCAGCTCGGCTGGCTGTCGAAGGCTTGCAAGGTCTCCTCCTGCACCTGGTTGCCAGGGAAGAACTGCTGGTTGATCAACTGTGCCTGGGGCTCGATGACCCAGTTGCCACCCAGGCGGATCGGGTAACCGCCCTCTACCGAGAAGGTCATTGCATGGCCACTGTCGTCCAGGCGCTGGCCGTTTTCGCCACGGCCCATCACGTCGATCCGCGAGCCCATGGCCACGGCATCCAGGTGCCAACCCTGTTCATGGGTCATGCTCCAGTACACCCCCAGGCTTTCCCCGCTCAAGTTCACCGCTTTGCGCTGCTTGTCGCCCAGCAGAGGGCGCATGCCTTTTAAGCTGCTTTGCAGGTTGTTGTGCCCCACGAAAATCCCTGCGCGGTGCACATCGCCCGCTGCTGTTTCACGCACGAACAGGTCCGGGCCGATCATCAGTTGCTGGCTGGGCGCCTCCAGCTGTGCCGGGGGCAGCGCGCGGCCGCGCGCACTGGTGGGGAAGAACTGCGCCCATTGACTGGCAATCAGGTCAGGTGGCGCCTGCCGGTGGCGTTCGCTCATTTGCTGCGAAAACGCATTGAGGGTGCCGAGACTCAACCCGCTGGCACTGAGCGGGTCGAGTGACAGTTGCGCCGCTAAAGGTTGCTGCAGAAAGCCGGGGGAGGTGGGGTCACCCTGCAGTTCGTACGCGATCGTTTCCACCGGGGTTGCCAGAAGCAGCGACGTGGAAACCGCGTAGAAAATGCTGTCGAAGCGCAAGGGGTTCGAGGTGCTTTTCATGGCGGATCTCCTTTGTTTTTGTGGTGCAGCCCGAGAAACCTGGCCTGTTGTCACGAGCTGTACGGCAAAAACAGTGGGCGACCCAAACCAGTACGCCAGTTATCGCAAACGCGCACGAAGGCGCGAGCTAGAGGCCCGGCGCAAGTTTTTTACAGCTTGGTATTGTTCAGCTAAGGAGAGGTCAACGCTTGCGTCAAGAAAGCGTGAAGGAAGTGTTCAAGGTACGTCGTAACGCTCAACCTGTTGTTTTATTGGTAAAAACAGCAGGGTATAGCGGGGATCGCTATTTGCCCTGCCGTGGCTATGAAGAATGATTGCTAAAGCCGCACTTCAACTGCCAGCGGCAGGTGATCTGACAGGTGCGACCAAGGTTTGTGCCCCAGAATCCGCGGCCCATGGCTTTCGGCATTACGCAGGTAAATACGGTCCAGTCGCAGCAGTGGCAGGCGGGCAGGATAGGTGCGGGCGAGGTGGCCGTGGTGGCGTTCGAAGGCCTCGTGCAAGTCACGTTGCAGGCCAAGGGTGCGGTTGCCGTGGCTTTTCCAGTCGTTGAAGTCGCCGGCGATGATCACCGGGGCGTTGGCCGGCAGGGCGTCCAGCAGTTTACGCAGCAACTGCAGCTGCTTTTGCCGATGGCTTTCCAGCAGCGACAGGTGCACGCAGACCGCATGCACCTGGCCTTGCCCCGGTACCTCCAGCACACAGTGCAACAGGCCGCGGCGTTCGGGGCCGGTGATCGACACGTCCAGGTTGCGGTGCTCGATGATCGGGTATTTCGACAGCAGTGCATTGCCGTGGTGGCCGTCAGGGTAGACTGCGTTGCGGCCGTAGGCAAAGTCGCTCCACATGCTGTCGGCGAGGAATTCGTACTGCGAGGTCTGTGGCCAGCCGGGGTAGCGCGCGGCGTGGCGGTCGTGGCTGCCGAGCACTTCCTGAAGGAAGACAATGTCAGCCTGGGTGCTGCGCACGGCCTCGCGCAGCTCTGGCAAGATAAAGCGCCGGTTGAAGGCGGTGAAGCCCTTGTGGGTGTTCACCGTCAGTACCCGCAGGCGTTTCACGGCTGGGGCCTGGCTGACGCTGGCGAAACCATTACTGCCGGCTTCGAGGCTCACAAATCCTCCTGAAGTTAACCCTGCCTTACTGTCGCCGCTAAAACCTGTGGCAGCGGGCAAACCCGCTCCCACAGGTAGGGCGTAGCGATCAAAACGTAAGACCTGCCTGGGTTATCACGGTTCACTCCTCGTCGCGCTGCAACACCATCAGCAGCATCGACCGGCCCTTCACCTCGAAGGTACTGTCGAATTGCAGGTGCTGCCCCTTGCGCAACTCCGGCCGGTCGGTATCGACCAGGCAGCTCCAGTAATCGCCTTCGGGCACGGCCGGCAGCTTGAATGGCACCACGTCATGGTGGGCATTGACGATCAGCAGCACGGTGGCCTCGGCACCTGGCCGGGCGATACCGCTGACCTGTGCCCGACCATCTATCAGCATGCCCAGGCAACGCCCGTGTGGGTCTTCCCATTGCTCAACACTCATCTCGTTGCCATCGGGTGCCAGCCAAGTCACGTCCTTGACCCCAATTGCCTCATTGTAGTCACCCACCAGGAAGCGTGACCGGCGCAGCACCGGGTAGGCCAGGCGCAGGCGGGTCAGGCGTTTGACGAAGGCCAGCAGCTCCTGGCCTTCCTGGTCCAGGTCCCAGTTCACCCAGCCGATCTCGCTGTCCTGGCAGTAGGCATTGTTGTTGCCGTGCTGGGTGCGGCTGAACTCGTCGCCGGCCACGATCATTGGCGTGCCCTGGGCCAGCAGCAGGGTGGCGAAGTAGTTGCGCATCTGGCGCATGCGCAGGGCATTGATCCCCGGGTCGTCGGTCGGCCCTTCGACGCCGCAGTTCCAGGACAGGTTGTTGTCGGTGCCGTCCTGGTTGTTTTCGTCATTGTCTTCGTTGTGCTTGTGGTTGTAGGACACCAGGTCGCGCAGGGTGAAACCATCGTGGGCGGTGATGAAGTTGACCGAGGAATAGGGCCGGCGCCCGCGGTTGTTGAACATGTCGCCCGAGGCGGTCAAGCGGGCGGCAAAATCGGCCAACTGGCCTTCGTCGCCTTTCCAGAAGGCGCGTGCGGTATCGCGGAAGCGGTCGTTCCATTCCGCCCAGCCCGGGGCGAAGTTGCCCACCTGGTAGCCGCCGGGGCCGCAGTCCCATGGTTCGGCAATCAGCTTGACCTGGCTCAGCATCGGGTCCTGGCGGCAGGCGACCAGGAAGCCATGACGCTCGCTGTAGCCATCGTGGTAACGGCCAAGGATGGTCGCCAGGTCAAAGCGAAAGCCATCCACGTGCATTTCGCCGGCCCAGTAGCGAAGCGAGTCGGTGACCAACTGCAGCACGCAGGGGTGGCTCAGGTCCAGGGTGTTGCCGGTGCCGGAGTCGTTGATGTAGTAGCGTTTGTCGTCCGGCATCAGGCGGTAGTACGAGGCGTTGTCGATGCCGCGCATCGACAGGGTCGGGCCGCGTTCGTTGCCTTCGGCGGTGTGGTTGTAGACCACGTCCAGGATCACCTCGAGCCCGGCGTCGTGCAGGTGCGCGACCATCTCCTTGAACTCGGCGATCTTGCCGCTGGCCAGGTAGCGCGGGTGTGGGGCGAAAAAGGCGATGCTGTTGTAGCCCCAGTAGTTGTTCAGGCCCTTGTCCAGCAGGTGCTGGTCGTTGACGAAGGCGTGAATCGGCAGCAGCTCGATGCTCGACACGCCAAGGTCCTTGATGTGCTTGAGCAACTCGTCGTTGGCCAGGCCGGCGAAGGTGCCGCGCAGTTCTTCAGGCACAGCCGGGTGGCGCATGCTGATGCCGCGGGCATGCGCTTCATAGATGATCGTGCGCTCCCATGGGATCTGCACGCGCTGGTCGCGGCCCCAGGTGAACGCCGGGTCGATGACCTTGCATTTGGGCACGAAAGGCGCGCTGTCGCGCTCGTCGAACGACAGGTCACCGTCGGGGTGGCCGATGGTGTAGCCGAACAGTGCCTCGGACCATTTCAGGCTGCCGACCAGTTGCTTGGCGTACGGGTCGATCAGCAGCTTGTTGGGGTTGAAGCGGTGGCCGTTTTCCGGCTCGTAGGGGCCATACACCCGGTAGCCATAGACCAGGCCGGGGTGAGCGTCGGGGAGGTAGCCATGGTAGATCTCATCGGTGTATTCGGGCAGCTCTATGCGCTCGATTTCCTGCTCGCCCGTGGAGTCGAACAGGCACAGCTCGACCTTGGTTGCGTTGGCCGAGAAGAGGGCGAAGTTGACCCCAAGGCCATCCCAGGTGGCGCCGAGGGGGAAGGGCATGCCTTCGCGGATGCGCGATGGTGCGACCGAGCGGGTTTTCTTTGGGGTGCGGGGGCTCATGACGATCCTCGAGTGGCCGTGATGGGAAGGGGAATTGTGCTGTCCTGCATTGGCCTCTTCGCGGGTAAACCCGCTCCTACATGCGCCTGTGATGAATCTATAGGAGCGGGTTTACCCGCGAAGAGGCCAGGACAGGCTTAACCGGCAGTAGGCTTTTTCACCGCCCGGGGCTTTTTCACCGCAGCGGGTTTAACCCCCGGCAGGGCAGCCGCCTTGGGTTCTGCAGGCGCCTTCGGTTTGGCCGCTGCTTTCTTGCGCGGGGCTGCCTTGGGCGCCAGTGCTTCGGCCTCGGCCAGCTTGCGGGCCATTTCCCAGTGGCGTTCTTCCTCTCCTACGGGCTTACCTTCGGATTCCCAGATCTGGTAGGCAAATTCGCGAATACGCTTTTCATCGACACTCATCATGACGCTCCTGATGCTCAAGATTGTTGTATCAACACGTTGACCGGAAATTCCGCCAGCACGGCGCTCAACGGCAACTCCTTTGAAGAGCTGACCGCCGCACAGGCGAAAAGTCCCGTCGAGTTGGCAGGTGACAAGGCAAACGGCAATACCAGCCGGGTGTCGTCCCAGTTCTGCGCCGGGATCAACGGTGTAGCGGCACCTCCGAGCAGGCTGCTGGCCAGGCGCGGGGCGACGACGATGGCGTGCTCGCCGTCTCCCAGGCGAGCAAAGGCAATGACTTTGTCAGCGTGCCGGCCCTGTACGGTCAGTGGCAGGTAGGCACCGCGGCGGAACAGCTCGGCGTGGGCCTGACGGCAGTCCAGCACCCGGGCGATCAAGGCCTGTTTGACGCGGCCGTCGCGCCAGTGCGCCAGCAGCTCGGCTGCTGGCGTGGCGTCGTCCAGCGTGCGACGCCTCGACGCGTAGTCCACGGCGCGGCGGTTGTCCGGGTCGACCAGGCTGAAGTCCCAGTATTCGTTGCCCTGGTAGAGGTCGGGCACACCAGGTGTGGTCATGCGCAACAGGGCCTGGACCAAGCCATTGAGTGCGCCGGGGCAGGCCAGCAGCTGCGCCGCGTCGGCCAGCGATTTGCACAGTTGCTGGTTCTCGCTGTCCAGCAGCAGGCCGTCGAGGTAATGAGCACAGGCGCCTTCGTAGGCCTCGTTCGGTGCGCTCCAGCTACTGCGCAGCTTGCCCTCGCGCAGGGCCTTCTGCTGCCACTGGCGAACACGCTCGGCGTATTGGCGCAGGGCATTGTCGTCGTTCAGGTCGAGGTCCAAGGGCCAACTGCCGAGCAGGGTCTGTAGCAGCATCAACTCGTCGCCGGGGCTGGGTGCCAGCCCGTCGTCCAACTGCGCACACAGGGGGGCGGCCAGCTCACGCCAGTGCTCCACCCGGCTGGCCAGCCACGTGCCGCGCTCGCTGAGTACGGCCAGGCGTGCACGCGTGTCTTCGCCGCGCTTGTGGTCGTGGGTGGCGGTGGTCAGCAGGTTGTCGGGGAAATCGCGCAGGCGCCGCTGGGCCTCGTTGTGGAAATGCATGGGTGGGGCGCTGAAGCGCTCGGCCTCGAAACCCACGTCGTTGCGCGACAGCAGCCGCGCGCTGCGGTAGAAGGCGGTGTCTTCCACGGCTTTGGCGGCGCTGGGCGCAGTCAGTTGCTGGAAGCGCACGCAGGCGTGGCGCAGTTGCTTGCGGGCGCGCCCCGGTGGCAGGTGCCGCCAGGCTTGCCCGCCCAGCCACCGTTCAAGTTGGTCCAGCAGCGGCCAGTCGGCTTCGGCAAGGTCTTGCCGGGCGTTGGTCAGGGCCTGCTGGAAGAACGTTTCGTCCTGCGCCGGGCGCCCGCAGGCATTGAAGTAGGTTCGGTAAACCGGGTAATGCGCCACCAACGCCTGCAAGGCCCGGCGAATCGCGCCCAGGGTCAGGTCACGGGTCATCAGGTCGTTGCGCGCCACCTGCAACAGTGCCTGGGCCACCGACTCGCAGTCACCGGCCAGGCTGGCGTTGAGCACCAGGTGACGGGCCTGGCGCACTTCTTCGGTGAACGCCGGGCGCTCGCTGACGTTGCTCCACAGTTCGCTCAGCGGCGCTTCGCCGGCCGGATCATGCTGCAGCAGTGATACCTGGTTCATGAACTCGTAGCCGGTGGTGCCGTCGGTAAGCCAGTCGCGGTGCAGGTGCTCGTCGGCACCCAGGATCTTTTCCACGTACAGGGGGAAGTGCTCCAGCCCTGCATTCAGCGGCCGCCGTGCCAGCAGGCTATCAACCCGCCGGCGCAGTTTGCGGCAGTAGCCACGCGGGTCGGCAAGGCCGTCGATATGGTCGATGCGCAGGCCGTCCACCAGGCCACGTTCGATCAGTTCGAACAGCTTGGCATGGGTGGCTTCGAACACCACGGCGCGCTCCACGCGCAGGCCGCCCAGCTCGTTGATGTCGAAGAAGCGCCGCCAGTTGATGTCGTCGGCGGCGGTGCGCCAGCTGGCCAGGCGGTAGGTCTGGCGCTCCAGCAGCAGGTGCAGGCGCTTGAAACCGGCCTCGCTGCGGCTGTCGAAGGCCACCAGGGCCGATTCGAGGTCGGCACCTTCGCGCACCAGGCGTGCCAGTTCGGCTTGGAGCGGCAGGCTATCGGCCAGCGGGTTGGCCGAGTCGCCCAAAGCAGTGAAGCGTTCGGCCAGCACCTTGAGCGCAGGCTCTGGGCTGAGCGCGAGAATCCAGCCGTAATCGACCGGGCAGATCGGGAAACGATGCGCATAATGGGCCACTTGCAGCAGCCCCTGCTGTTTGTCGAACTGCAGCGGTATCTCACCCTTCTTGAGCGCCACGCCGTAGTCGCTGCCGAGGAACGGCAACAGTAGTTGCCCGGCCAGCAGTGGGTCGCTGGAGTGCCACTGGATGTCGAAGAACGCTGCATACGGGCTGCGCCGTCCCCAGGCCAGCAGGCTTTGCCACCAGGGGTTGTCGGCACCGCCCACGGCCATGTGGTTGGACACCGTGTCGAGGATCAGCCCCATGCCATGCTGGCGCAGGGCGGCAACCAGGCGCTCCAGCGCGGCCTCGCCGCCCAGCTCCGGGTTGACGCAGGTAGGATCGACCACGTCGTAGCCATGGCGCGAGCCAGCGCGGGCCTTGAGGATGGGCGAGGCATACAGGTGGCTGATGCCCAGCTGGGCGAAATACGGCACCAGCGGTACGGCGTGATCGAGGGTGAAGTCGCTGTGAAATTGCAGGCGCAGGGTCGCGGTCAGTGGCTTCATCGGTCGCGCTCCCACGCCTGTTCGCGGGCCTGGGCCAGCAGCTCCAGGCGCCGTGCGGCGTCCTCATCGTCGAGCAGTTCGCGTACTGGAAGGGCAAAGCGCCGTCGCCAGTTGGGATGGCCATTGGTGGTACCCGGCAGGTTGGGTTGCTCGTCGCAACCCAGCAGGTCTTCCAGCGGTACCAGCACCAGCGGCGCACGGGTATGGCCAACGAAGCGGATGGCCGCATCGATCAGCGCGTCGTTGTCCTTCAGTTCGCCGTAGTTGGCCTCCAGGATGCGGCGCAGGCCGTCGCGTTCTTTCTGACGCTCGTGTCGCCAGTGCAATTCGGCAGCAGCATCAATCAGTTGCAAGCGGTGTCTCCAGTCGATGTCGCGGTTTGCCAGCCAGCCGGCCAGTGGCGCCAGGTCGTGGGTGCCGGTTGTGGCCAGGGCATTGTCTGGCCAGTCGAGAATCGGCTTGAACTGGCCCGGCTGGGTCTGCTCGAACGGCAGCACGCGCATGCCCAGCACCGCCTTCTCGGCCAGCTTTTCACGCAGGCTGTCGGGCACGGTGCCCAGGTCTTCGCCGAGGATGATCGCCTGGTGACGCACCGACTCCAGCGCCAGCAGGCGCAACAGGTCGTCTAACGGGTAATCGAGGTAGGCGCCTTCGCTGGGTTTGGCCCCCTGTGGGATCAGCCATAGCCGGCGCAGGCCCATCACATGGTCGATGCGCAGGCCGCCAGCGTGGGCGAGGTTGGCCCGCAGCATCTCGATGAAGGCGCGATAGCCATTGCGCTTGAGGCCCTCGGGCGAGAAGGCGCAAATGCCCCAATCCTGCCCGACGTGGTTGAGGATGTCGGGCGGCGCACCCACGCTCAGGCCGGCCAGCAGTTCGTCCTGACGGCTCCAGGCCTGGCTGCCGGCACCGTCGGCACCCACCGCCAGGTCGGCGATCAGGCCCACGGCCATGCCGTTGCTGCGGGCCGCTTCGTGGGCACGTTGCAGGCCACGTTCGGTCAGCCACTGGCAGAACGCGTGGAACTCGACCTTGGCCGGGTAGGCATTGGCTAAAGCCTCCACTTCCGGGTGGTAGGGGTCATGCCAGGCTTTGGGCCAGTTGCGCCAGTCGGCACCGAGGCCGTGCTCCACCGCCTGGGCCTGCAGCACCTCGAAGCGGCAGTGGTGCTCCAGGGTCTGGCCGCCGGCTTCGCGGAAGCTTTCAAAATCAGTGCGTAGTGGGTGGTCGCCTTGGCTGAAGCCTTGGTAAAGCGCTTCAAGCAAACGCAGCCGAGCGCTGGCGGCGCGTGGCCAGTCGACCAGAGGGCGCTGCTCCAGCTCTTCGAGTTGTTGCTCCAGCCCGCAGGCTTCGATGGCCATGCGCACTTCCCGTTCACCCAGCAGGGCCGCGGGGCTGGTGTACAGGGTGTTGAGCAGCAGGCGACTGGAAGGTGAGTAGGGGCTGTAGTGTTCCTGGTCGATGGCCGACAGGGCGTGAATCGGGCTGATAGCCAGGGCATCGGCACCGCGCTCGGCGGCCGAGCGGGCCAACTGCTCCAGTGCCAGGCAGTCGCCGAAGCCACCATCGCCGGGGCGGCGCAGGCTGTACAGCTGCACTGCCAGGCCCCAGTAGCGTGGTGGCGGCTGTTGCACCTTGTCTTCCAGGCTGTGGCAGCGTGTTGGCGCCACCGCCACGCTGAAGCGGCGGCTGTCGATCTCCACCTGGTGATAGCCGATGGGCAGCTCGCCGGGCAGGCGCGCCTGGTCATCGAGGCTGAGGGTGACCGAGGTGTGATCTTCCAGGGTGCAGTGGGCCACGCTGGCGGCACTGAAGTAGCGCGCCAGCGCCAGCGGCTGGCCTAGGTCGGCGGTCAGCAAAGGCGGCAGGTGTTCGCTGTCTTCGGCGGTTTCCACCGCACGCAGGCTGGCGGCAACGGCCGCGTCATCGCCGGCCGGGTGGCCAAGGCCTTCGAGGACGTTGCGCAGCACGTCGTCGCTGACACGCTGGGGCCTGGCATTGGCGTCAATCCAGTCGCGGTTCAGCCCGACGCTGGTTGCCAGACGGTGCAGGGCGGTTTCGCTCATGGGCGCTCCTGGGCAGGGGGAAGCAGGCTGACCACACAGCTGTAGGCAGCCAGGTGGGTATCCGGGTGGCGGGTGTCGCTGCTGTCGAACAGCCGTGTGGATGGCGCGGGCAGTTCGACCGCCTGCGGGGTGTCGGCCAGGTTGAGGTCGATGCGCAGTGTGTTGCCATTGCCCAGCCGCCAGCGCGCGGTCAGCGCTTTGTCTGCGTGCACCTCGGCGCCCAGCGCACGGCTGCCGGGCAAGTGCGGGATGACGTGGCGGCGGCGCAGGTCGAGCAGTTGCTGGTAAAGGCCGTGCCAGCCGGCGATCACCGCCTTGTTTTGCGGGCGTGAGGACGCGAACGTCTGTTCGGCGTTGGGGTCGGGAATGTGCTCACGCTGCGTGGGGTCGGCGAACGCGGTGAAGTGGGCGAACTCGCCACGACGGCCTTCGCGGACGGCGTCGGCCAACGCGTCATGGAAGTCGGTAAAGAACAGGAACGGCTGGCAGCTGCCGGCTTCGTCGCCCATGAACAGCAGCGGAATCATGGGGGCCAGCAGCAACAGGCCGGTGGCTGCACGCAAAGCTGGCGCGGGGCATAGGCGGGTCAGGCGCTCACCCAGCGCGCGGTTGCCGACCTGGTCGTGGTTTTGAAGGAACAACACGAAGGCACTGGGCGGCAAATGCCCGCTGGGTTCGCCGCGTGGTTTGCCATGCCGGTTGGCCTGGCCCTGGAACACGAAACCTTCGCCAAGGCACCGGGCCAGTTGGTCGATGGGGCGATGCTGGTAGTCGGCGTAGTAACCTTCGGTTTCACCGGTCAGCAGCACGTGCAGGGCGTTGTGGCCATCATCGTTCCACTGGGCGTCGTAACCCTGTTCCAGCAGGCCCGCCTGGTTGTGCTCGTTCTCCAGCACCAGCCATACGTGCCGGCCCGGTTCTACGGCGGCGCGCACCCGTTGGGCCAGCTCAATCAGGAAGTCGGGCTGGTCGATGGCATGCACGGCATCCAGGCGCAGGCCGTCACAGCGGTAGTCGCACAGCCACATCAGGGCATTCTGGATAAAGTACTCGCGCACCTGCGGGCGGCGAAAGTCGATGGCCGCGCCCCAGGGTGTCTGCCGGTCTTCACGGAAGAAGGGGCTGGCGTACTGGTGCAGGTAATTACCGTCGGGGCCGAAATGGTTGTACACCACATCGACCAGCACCATCAGCCCGTGGCCGTGGGCCTGGTCGACCAGTGCGCACAGCTGCTCGGGGCTGCCGTAAGTGTTCTGTGGGGCGTAAGGGAGTACGCCGTCGTAGCCCCAATTGCGTTCGCCGGGGAACTGCCCCAGCGGCATCAGCTCGATCGCGCTGATGCCCAGTTCGGCCAGGCGCGGCAGTTGCTGGGCAACCCCGGCATAACCCCCGAGCAGGCCGACATGCACCTCCTGGATCACGGCCTCATGCCAAGGCCGGCCCTGCCATGGGTGTTGCCAGGCGTAACCGGCCACATCCACTACCTGGCTTGGCCCGTGTACGCCGTCGGGCTGGTAGCGCGAGGCCGGGTCGGCCACCTGCAGCTGCCCGTCGATACGGTAGTGGTAACGGTCACCGGCCTGGCATGGCGCCACGCCGCTGTACCAACCCTCATCATCCGGCAGCAGTTCGATGGCCGGCTGCTGCTCCAGTTCCACGCTCACGCTGCGCGCATCCGGCGCCCAGAGGGCGAAGCGCGCCGACGTGGCGTCCAGCAAGTGTGCGCCATGTCTGTGCATCTTCCGACCCCCGCTCAGTAGTGGCTCAGTTGTGTCTGCTTGACCAGGTCCTCGTACAGGCGGGCATAGGGTTCAACCGCCTGGCACCAGTTGAACGGTTGGGTCATCGAGAGGCAGCGCATGGCGTTCAGCAGGTCCTTCTTGCCGTAAACATAGAAGGCGCGGCTGAGTGCCTCGCGGTAGCTCTCGACGGTGGACTCGTTGAACAGGAAGCCCGTCACGCCGCACTCGATGGTGTCGGCCAGGCCACCGGTATTGCGTGCTACCGGCAGCGAGCCGAAGCGTTGCGCGTACATCTGGCTAAGGCCGCACGGCTCATACCGAGACGGCATCAGCAGGAAATCGCTGCCGGCGAACATGCGCCGGGCATCGGTTTCATTGAAACCAATACGCACGCCGATGCGGCCCGGGTGACGCAGTGCCAGCTCGCGCATGGCCTGTTCTTCTTCCGGCTCGCCGCGGCCGATGATCGCGATCTGCCCGCCTTGCTCGACGATGTAGTCGGCCACGCCCAAGGTCAGGTCCAGGCCCTTTTGATAGACCAGCCGCGACACTACGGCGAATAGTGGGCCTTCGGAATCGTCCAGGCCGAACAGCTCGCGCACCTCCTGGGTGTTACGCGCTTTGCCCTCCCAGTCATTGATGCTGAAGTTGTGTTGCAGGTGCTTGTCGGTAGCCGAGTCCCAGCTCTCGTCGATGCCGTTGGGGATGCCACCGAGCAGGCCTTGCTGGGCCTTGCTGGCGAGGAAACCGTCCAGGCCGCAGCCGAATTCCGGGGTGGTGATTTCCCGGGCGTAGGTGGCGCTGACTGTGGTGATGTGGCTGGAGTAGGCCAGGCCGGCCTTGAGGAACGACAGCTTGCCGTAGAACTCCATGCCTTCTTGCTGCATGGCATGTTCGGGTATCGCCAGCTCCGGGCTGCAGCCGCGGCTGTACACACCTTGGTACGCCAGGTTGTGGATGGTGAATAGCGTAGGCGTATTCAGGCCGCGCCAGTGCATGTAGGCGGGGGCCAGGCCGGCGGGCCAGTCATGCGCGTGCACCACTTCCGGCGTCCAGTGGATCTTGCCTTCGCCGGCAGCGATTTCGGCGGCAGCCAGGCCCAGGCGGGCGAAGCGGATGTGGTTGTCGGGCCAGTCGCGGCCATTGTTGGCACCATAGGGTGTGCCGTCGCGCTGGTACAGTTCGGGGCAGATCAACACATAGATGACCAGGCCGTCGGCCATGTCCATGCGCCCGATCTTGCAGGGCGGCAGTGCCGCGTGACCACCCAGTTCACCCACGATATGTATAGGGTTGTCGCTTTCCATCACCTGGCGGTAGCCGGGGATAAGTACCCGCACATCGTGCAGGTGCGCCAGGGCACGGGGCAGGGCAGCGGACACGTCACCCAGGCCACCGGTTTTCACCAGATCAGCGATTTCCGAGGTCACGAACAGAATCTTGCGCATGTTCGGGTTTTGCTGGCGCTGGGCGCCGGGTGCCTTGCCTGTCGTGGCGAAGTCCGGGGTGAGCGGCTCGCGGTTATCCGGTTTGAAAGCGTCTACGTGAGGCTCGACAGCGGCACTGATCATACTTCTCTCCGTCCCTATGCTTGGTCGGGTGCTGGCACCCGTGGCGATGTTTCGTGCTGGTTCTCTCTAGTTTGAATCTGCTTAGTGCGTTCCATGCCCCAGGGTCGTGCGCGCAGGCACTACGCGATCAGCATTCCGGCCGAAGGCGCTTGGACTGGTTGGGGTGTGTGGGCCGAGGATCGGGAATAGCCCGATGCGTCTGGCCTACTTATGTTCATGACCTGCCGGGTTTCCTGAAAGTTCGACTTTTTTGGGGTCACTCTTCCATTGAGCAAATGGCGGGCCGAAAACTGAGTGTAGGAGAGAAAGTGCTAAAAAGGTGACCCACTGGTCACTATTGTTATGTGCGCAATAGACGCAAACGTTGGCGTTTGTGAGGGGGTGTGAAACGGGGTGGGCGAGTGTGGGGCAGAGGGGTTTCGAGCTGCGCCAAATTGTGGCTCGTTACGCGCAATGCACCTTTTGGGTGCGTAAGCGTAAGCGTGGCCTTCGGCTGCGAAGAGGCGGGTATGGGCGCAGGATTCTGCTTTCAGTACTGGCCCTTTTTGGGCACAAAGCCGCTTCGGTTGCCCGATAGGGTTCAAAGACGGTGACTGGCTTCAGGATCGGGTGGGAGCTATGCAGCTCCCACAGGCGGCATGGGAATCGATCAGAGGCTGACAGCTTTATCGTCAGTGCGCTGTTGCGCCAACAGCAGGTTCAGTTGGGCGACCTGCTGACGCAGCTGGTCACGTTCGTCCTTCAGTTTACGCAGCTCATCACGGCGCACGGAGACATAGAGGGTCTGGGGTGGGGTTGCTGGCATCAATGTACCCATGAGCACACCTCGCGGTTTTGGCTGGTGACAAGTCAAAGCGTAGACGCTTCACGCGGGGCGCATTCTGAATTCTTTCACCGAGCTTGGGAACTTTTTTGTTTATTGTGGTCTTGCCGTTCGTCGCTGAACCCTCGGGCGGCATGCTGGACTAATCTGAAAAGCTGGACTGTCGTCATCCATTTCGAAAAGGGAGCATTGGCTCATGCAACTGGGAATCATCGGGCTGGGCCGTATGGGCGGCAATATCGCAAGGCGCCTGATGCGCGCCGGTCATCGCACCGTGGTGCACGACCGCAACCGTGAAGCCATCACCGGCCTGGAGGGCGAAGGCGCCCAGGGCGCGCATGACCTCGGTGCACTGGTGCAAAAGCTGAAAGCGCCGCGCGCGGTCTGGGTGATGCTGCCGGCTGGCGACGCCACCGAGCAGACTATCGCCCAGCTGGCCGAATTGCTGGAACCGGGCGATGCGATCATCGACGGTGGCAACACCTTCTACAAGGACGACATGCGCCGCGCCGCCGAACTGGCCAAGCGCGGCCTGCATTATCTGGACGTCGGGACTTCCGGCGGCGTGTGGGGCCTGGACCGCGGCTACTGCATGATGATCGGCGGCGAAAAGGACGTGTTCGAGCGCCTCGAGCCGCTGTTCAAGGCCCTGGCGCCGGGCGTGGGCGACATCCCGCGTACCCATGGCCGCAGCGGCGAGCACCAGCGTGCGGAGCACGGCTATATCCATGCCGGCCCACCGGGCGCCGGGCACTACGTGAAAATGGTGCATAACGGTATCGAGTACGGCCTGATGCAGGCCTATGCCGAAGGCTTCGACCTGCTGCGCAGCAAAGGCGGCAGCGAGCTGCCCGAAGACCAGCGCTTCGACCTGAACGTGGCCGAAATTGCCGAAGTGTGGCGACGCGGCAGCGTGGTGACCTCGTGGCTGCTCGACCTCACCGCTGATGCACTGGTGGCCGACCCTCAGCTGTCGCAATTCAGTGGCTCGGTGTCCGACAGTGGCGAAGGCCGCTGGACCATCGACGCCGCCGTCGAGCAGGCGGTGCCGGTGCCGGTGTTGTCCAGCGCACTGTTCGCGCGCTTCCGTTCGCGCCAGCAACAGGGCACCTACGGTGACAAGATCCTCTCGGCCATGCGCCTGGGCTTCGGTGGCCACGTCGAGAAGAAAGGCGAATGACTAAACAGACCCTTGCGGCCGCCCCCCCTTGTACCCTGTTCCTGTTCGGCGCCAATGGCGACCTGGTCAAGCGCCTGCTGATGCCCGCGCTGTACAACCTCAGCCGTGACGGTTTGCTCGACCGTAACCTGCGCATCGTCGGCGTTGACCATAACCCGGCCAGCGCCGAGGATTTCGCCGCGCGCCTGCGCGCGTTCATGGTCGAGCGTGACAAAGGAAGCGAGGGCAGCGCCAAGTGCCTGGACGAGAAGCTATGGGCCCGCCTGGCCAAGCACCTGGACTATCAGACGGGCGACTTTCTCGATCCGGCCACCTACCAGGCCCTGGCCAGGCGCATCGACAAGACCCGCCACGGCAATGCCATTTTCTATCTGGCCACGTCGCCGCGGTTCTTCCCCGAGGTGGCGCAGCGCCTGGGGCAGGCCGGCCTGCTGGACGAGTCTGCCGGCGGCTTTCGCCGGGTGGTGGTTGAAAAACCGTTCGGCACCGATCTGGCCAGCGCCGAGGCGCTCAACGCCTGCCTGCTGAAGGTGATGGGCGAGCGGCAGATCTACCGCATCGACCATTACCTGGGCAAAGAGACGGTGCAGAATATTCTGGTCAGCCGCTTTTCCAACGGCCTGTTCGAATCGTTCTGGAACAATCACTACATCGACCACGTGCAGATCACCGCAGCGGAAACTGTCGGTGTCGAGACCCGTGGTGCCTTCTATGACAGCACCGGCGCCCTGCGCGACATGGTGCCCAACCACCTGTTCCAGTTGCTGGCGATGGTGGCCATGGAGCCGCCGGCCGCGTTCGGCGCCGATGCGGTGCGCGGTGAAAAGGCCAAGGTGGTCGGCGCTATTCGCCCATGGTCAGCAAAAATGGCCCTGAAGAACTCCGTGCGAGGCCAGTACAGCGCTGGCAAGCAGGGGCGCAAGCCGTTGCCAGGCTACCGTCAGGAGGCCAACGTCGCGCCGGATAGCCAGACCGAGACCTACGTGGCGCTAAAGGTGATGATCGACAACTGGCGCTGGGCCGGCGTGCCGTTCTACCTGCGCACCGGCAAGCGCATGAGCGTGCGTGACACCGAGATTGCCATCTGCTTCAAGCCCGCACCGTATGCGCAGTTTCGCGAGTCGGAGCTGGAACGGCCCAAGCCCAACTACCTGAAAATCCAGATCCAGCCCAATGAAGGCATGTGGTTCGACCTGCAAGCCAAACGGCCCGGGCCAGAGCTGGTGATGGAGAATGTCGAGTTGGGTTTTGCCTACAAGGACTTCTTCAAGATGACCCCGGCCACTGGCTACGAGACGCTGATCTATGACTGCCTGACCGGTGACCAGACCCTGTTCCAGCGGGCTGACAACATCGAAAACGGCTGGCGAGCGGTGCAGCCGTTTCTCGATGCCTGGGCCCAGGGCGGCGAAGTGCATGAGTACTCGGCTGGCGAAGATGGGCCTGAGGCCGGCAATGAATTGCTGACCCGCGACAAGCGGGAGTGGCACCGGTTGGGGTGAGAGGTTTGCAAGCCCGTGCCGGCCCTTTCGCGGGCAAGCCCGCGCCTGCAGGGCATTCCATTTCCCTCAGGCACCTGCGAAGAGGCCAGCACAGGCAACCACACAAAGGAGACTCGATGCCTGCCCATATCGAAGACTACGCCCTGCTGGGCAACTGCCGCAGTGCGGCGCTGGTCAGCCGCGATGGCGCGCTGGACTGGTTGTGCCTGCCACGCTTCGACGCCCCCGCCGTGTTCGCGGCCCTGCTGGGCAACGAAGAAAATGGCCGCTGGCGCCTGGCCCCTTGCGACCCGGTAACGCACAGCAGCCGCCAATACCTGGGCGACACCCTGGTGCTGGAAACCACCTGGGTCACCGCCAGCGGTCGTGCCCGGGTGCTCGACTTCATGCCGCTGGGCGAAGTCAATTCGGTGGTGCGCATCGTCGAAGGCTTGTCTGGCGAAACCCATTTTGAAATGGACCTGGTCATGCGCTTCGACTACGGCCGCAGCGTGCCCTGGGTGGAACGGCTCGACCCACTGACCCTCAGTGCCGTCGCCGGCCCTGACCGGTTGATCCTGTGCAGCACCGTGCCCCCGCAAGCTCGCGACCACCATACCGGCTGCCGCTTTCGTGTCAGCACGGGCCAGCGCCAGGTCTTCAGCCTGCGTCACCAGCCCTCGCACTTGCCGGTGCAGCCTGACTGCAACATCGACCATGCCCTGGCAAACACCTGTGAGCAATGGCAGGCCTTCGCCGACCGCTGCCCGCAGGTAGGGCCATATACCGCCCTGGTGCGTCGGTCGCTGCTCACCCTCAAGGCCATGACCTACGCCCCCACCGGCGGTATTGTCGCTGCCGTCACCACTTCGTTGCCTGAGCGTGTGGGTGGCGAGCGCAATTGGGACTACCGCTTCTGTTGGCTGCGCGACGCGACCATGACCCTGCTGGCCTTCATGAACCTTGGCTACTTCGATGAGGCCCAGGCCTGGCGCGAGTGGCTGCTGCGCTCGGTGGCCGGCAACCCTGAGCAGATGCAAATCATGTATGGCCTGGCTGGCGAGCGTGACCTGCAGGAGTACACCTTGCCGTGGTTGGCCGGTTATGAGCATTCGCAGCCGGTGCGGGTGGGCAACGCCGCCTCGGCGCAGACACAACTGGACATCTATGGCGAACTGGCCGATGCGATGACTCAGGCGATCAGGGGCGGGTTGCCCCGTCACCCGCGCAGCGCCGCCATTTCGCGCTTGATATTGCCTTATGTCGAACGCATCTGGCGCGAGCCGGACGAGGGCATCTGGGAAGTGCGTGGCGGCCGGCAGCAGTTCGTGCACTCCAAGGTGATGGCCTGGGTCGCCTTCGACCGCGCCGCAGGGCTGGCCGACACCACAGAAGAAGGCCGCGAGCGCGGGCAGCATTATCGCCAGGTGGCTGACGAGATTCACCGCGACGTGTGCGAGCACGGCCTGGACCCCAGCGGCCGGTTCTTCGTCCAGGCCTATGGGTCGACCGAAATGGACGCCAGCCTGTTGCAGATCGCCCTGACCGGCTTCCTGCCGGCGGATGACCCACGCTTCATGCGCACCCTGGAACAGATCGAACAGCGTCTGATGAAGAACGGCCTGCTGCTGCGCTATGACAGTGACAGCTGCAGCGACGGCCTGACGCCGGGAGAGGGCACCTTCCTGGTGTGTTCGTTCTGGCTGGCTGACGTTTATGTATTGCTGGGGCGCCAGGCCAAAGCCGAAGCGCTGTACCAACACCTGACCGGCCTGTGCAACGACCTCGGCCTGCTGGCCGAACAGTACGACCCGGCCGGCCAGCGCATGCTCGGCAACTTCCCCCAGGCCTTCAGCCAGATAGGCATCATCAACACTGCGCTGAATCTGCACCGCGCACAGTGCCCGGCACGTGACCGGGCGCGTTGTGGGTAGCGAATGAGTGGGGCGACTGCCTTGACCGGAGTAGACTAGGCCAAACCCTTTCGGCACGGAGCATACATGGGCATTCGCGGTACTGACCGGCAGATCGACAACATCGAGTTCAATGTCAGCGACATCTCACGGAGCAAGGCCTTCTATGGCAGTGTGTTTGGCTGGGCGTTCACCGACTACGGGCCGACCTACACCGAGTTCAGCGATGGCCGGTTGACGGGGGGCTTCACCACGGGTGAGCCGGTGCGCCCGGGCGGGCCGCTGGTCATCCTGTACGCTGACGACCTGGAGGCCACGCAGCAGCGGATCGAAGCTGCCGGGGCGAAAATCAGCCGGGCGACCTTTGCCTTCCCCGGCGGGCGGCGCTTTCATTTCATCGACCCGGACGGTTATGAGCTGGCGGTGTGGACGGCCCAAGCCTGATGGCCAATCACAAGATCGAAATCCGTCGACGCAATATCGAAAAAATCCTACAGGCGGCGGAAAAGGTGTTTGCCGAGAAGGGCTACAGCGCCACCTCCATGGGGGATATCGCCGAGCAGGCTGAGCTGCCACGTTCCAACCTGCATTATTACTTCAGCACCAAGGACGAGCTGTTCCGCGCGGTGCTGCAGGACTTGCTGGATGTGTGGAAGCAGGACGCCCTGTGCTTCGAGAACTTCGACGACCCGCGTGTGGTGCTGACCAGCTACATTCGGGCGAAGATGGGCCATTCGCGCTCGCGGCCGCTGGGCTCGAAAATCTGGGCCGAAGAGATGCTGCACGGGGCGCCGGTGCTGGGGGTGAACCTCGACGAAAGCCTGGTGCCCTGGGCGAAGATGAAAGAAGCCAAGATCCGCTGCTGGGTGGAAGAGGGGCGTATTCTGCCGGTAGAGCCTTCGGCGTTGCTGTACATGATCTGGGCGTCTACCCAGCACTATGCTGACTTTGGTTACCAGGTGCAGTTGCTCAACGGCGGCGAGGTGCTGTCTGACATGGCCTTCGAGAATGCGGTGCAGACGGTGACCAGCGTGATCTTGCGGGGGATCGGGCTGGCGCCGTGAACCGGCATTGCAGGTGGACGTGGTCTTTTTGTGGGAGCGGCCTTGTGTCGCGATCGGGCCGCGAAGCGGCCCCTTGATGTCCGCTTCGCGGCAAAGACTGCTGGGGCCGCTGTGCGGCCCAATCGCGACACAAGGCCGCTCCCACAGGGATCGCGCCAGCTTTTAGACATTGAGCA
>NZ_JBICMC010000034.1:0-3341 GCF_043106005.1 Pseudomonas sp. GLN_2
CATGGCCAGCAGTTGGTGGCCTACGTACTGGCCGAAGAGCAGGGCATGGCGGTGGACGCCGCCGAACTGCGTGACAGCCTTCGCGAACAGCTCAAGGGCAGCCTGCCGGACTACATGGTGCCGACGCACATCCTGCAGGTGCAGGCCTGGCCGGTGACGGCCAACGGCAAGCTCGACCGCAAGGCGTTGCCCAAGCCCGACAACAGCGCCCTGCAGCAGGCCTACAGTGCACCGCAAGGTCCGCTGGAACAGCAGATCGCGGCGATCTGGCAGGACCTGCTCAAGCTGGAGCGGGTCGGCCGCAGCGACAACTTCTTCACCCTCGGTGGCGACTCGATCGTCTCGATCCAGGTGGTCAGCCGCGCCCGCCAGGCGGGCATCCGCTTCACCACCAAGGACCTGTTCCAGCACCAGACGGTACAAGACCTTGCCGCAGTCGCCCAGGTGGGGTGTGCGGCACAGGCCGACCAGCGCCCATTGCACGGGCCAACCCCAATGCTGGCGGTGCAGCATGCCTTCTTCGAAACAGCCATTGCCGACCGCCAGCAGTGGAACCAGTCGGTGCTGTTCCGCCCGCTGCAAGTGCTTGATGCACAGGCACTGGAGCAGGCGCTGCAGGCCTTGGTCACGCACCACGACAGCCTGCGCCTGAGCTTCGTCGAGGTTGATGGGCAGTGGCAGGCCAGCTACCGTCCTGCCGGGCAGGTACAGCCACCTTTGCTATGGTGCGCGACACTGGCCGATGCCGGTGAGCTAAAGGCATTGGGCACCGAGGCCCAGCGCAGCCTCAACCTGGCCGATGGGCCGATGCTGCGCGCGGTGCTGGCAACCTTGGCGGACGGCAGTCAGCGCCTGTTGCTGGCGATCCACCATCTGGTCGTCGATGGGGTGTCCTGGCGTATTCTGCTGGAGGACTTGCACCGGGCCTACCAACAGTGTGCGGCCGGGCAGGCGCCACAGTTGCCCGCCAAGACCAGTGCCTTCAGGGCCTGGGCCGAACAGCTGCAGGCCTACGCCGGCAGCGACACGTTGCAGGCCGAACTGGGCTATTGGCAGGCGCAGTTGAGCCATGCCAGCGGCAGCCTGCCGCAGGACAACAGCGCTGGCGCCCTGAGCAACCGGTACGCCCACACGGTCTACAGCCACCTGGACGGGGCGCTGACCCGACAGCTGTTGCAGCAGGCCCCGGCCGCTTATCGTACCCAGGTCAACGACCTGCTGCTGACTGCGCTTGCGCGGGTAATCTGCCGCTGGAGCGGCGAACCCTCGACCCTGATCGAGCTGGAAGGGCACGGGCGCGAAGCGCTGTTCGACAACCTCGACCTGGGCCGCACGGTCGGCTGGTTCACCAGCCTGTTCCCGCTGCGGCTGAGCCCGGCGGCAACGCTGGATGGGTCGATCAAGCAGGTCAAGGAACAGCTGCGCGCCGTGCCCGAAAAGGGCATTGGCTATGGTGTGCTGCGCTACCTGGCGGACGCTGCCCGCCGTGAATGCCTGCGTGCCTTGCCTGTGCCGCGCATCACCTTCAACTATCTGGGCCAGCTGGATGGCCACCTGGCGACCGATGAGCAGGCGCTGCTGGTGCCCTGCGCAGACCCCAAAGGCGACGAGCAAAGCCTGGACGCGCCATTGGGTAACTGGCTGACGCTCAATGGCCAGGTCTACGCCGGTGAGCTGAGCCTGGGCTGGACCTTCAGCAGCGACATGTTCGAAGTCGCCACCGTACAGCGCCTCGCCGATGAATACAGCCACGAGCTGCGTGCCCTGGTCGAACACTGCTGCCAGCGCGAACACGCCGGCATGACCCCGTCGGACTTTCCGCTGGCCGGCCTGACCCAGGCCCAGCTCGACAGCCTGCCGCTGCCGCCAGCGATGGTCGAGGACATCTTCCCGCTTTCACCCATGCAGCAAGGCATGATGTTCCATACGTTGCTGCAGCAGGGCGGGGATTACATCAACCAGCTGCGGGTCGATGTGACTGGCGTGGATCCCGAGCGCTTCCGTGCTGCCTGGCAAGCGGCAGTCGACTGCCATGACCTGCTGCGTGGCAGCTTCATCTGGGGTGAGCTGGCCAGCCCGTTGCAGATCATTCAGCGCGAGGCGCAATTGCCGTTCGCGGTGCATGACTGGCGTGGCCGTGACGACCTTGCCGATGCGCTGGAGGCGTTCGCTGCTGCAGACCGCGCGGCCGGCTTCGACCTGGGCAAGCCGCCGCTGTTGCGCCTGACCCTGATTCGCCTGGACGCGCAGCGTTATCACCTGATCTACACCAGCCACCACATCCTGATGGACGGCTGGAGCAATACCCGGCTGCTGGGCGAGGTGCTGCAGCGCTACCACGGCAGCGTGCCGGAGCAAGGGCCGGGGCGCTTCCGTGACTACATTGCCTGGCTGCAGCGCCAGGATGGCGAAGCCCGGCAGGCGTTCTGGACCCGCCAGTTGCAAGACCTGGATGCACCCACTTTGCTGGCCAGGGCCACGGACTGGGCAGCCGGTAGTGAAGGGCAGGGGCAGGTCGAGCGGGTACAGCAACTGGATGCCCGGCAGACCGCCCGCCTGGACGCCTTTGCCCGTGAGCGCAGGGTCACCGTCAATACCGTGGTGCAAGCGGCCTGGCTGCTGGTGCTGCAGCGCTATACCGGCCAGGCCTGCGTCGCCTTTGGTGCGACCACGGCTGGGCGGCCGGCCGAACTCAAAGGCATCGAGCAGCAGATCGGCCTGTTCATCAATACCTTGCCGGTCATTGCCAGCCCCCGCCCGGAGCAAGCGCTGGGTGACTGGCTGGACACCGTGCAGGCGCTGAACATCGCCCTGCGTGAGTACGATCACACGCCATTGTTCGATATCCAGCGCTGGGCCGGGCAGGGCGGCGAAGCGCTGTTCGACAGCATCCTGGTGTTCGAGAACTACCCGGTGTCCGAAGCGCTGCAGGCCGATACCACCAGCAGCCTGGTGTTTGGTGAGGTGGCGAACCACGAACAGACCAACTACCCGCTCACGCTGGTGGTTAACCTGGGTACGCACCTGTCGCTGCAGTTAAAAGCCGATCGGGCACGGTTCAGTGCCCGGTTGGCCGAGCAACTTGGCGAGCACCTGTTGCAGGTGTTGCAGCAGATGCTTGAGAGCAGCGCCGAAACGGCGTTGGGCGAGTTGCCGATGCTGAGCCCGCAGCAGGCGCAAGCGGTGCTGCATGACCTTAACGACACCGCCACCGACTACCCCGGCGACTGGCGCGTGCACCAACTGTTCGAGGCGCAGGCGCGTCGCCAGCCGGACGCCACGGCACTGCTGTTCGGCGACCAGCGCATGAGCTACCGGGCGTTGAGCGAGCTGTCCAGCCA